>NZ_WTLC01000025.1:1359-70739 GCF_011378875.1 Pseudoalteromonas sp. Z9A5 | reverse complement strand
ATAACTAATAAAGAATGGTGGGTCATGATGGATTTGAACCATCGACCAATTGATTAAAAGTCAACTGCTCTACCAACTGAGCTAATGACCCGCTCATGCGCTTATTCATTTTGAATAAACTTACGTAAATCCGCCGATTAAAACTACTCATAGAATGGTGGGTTATGATGGATTTGAACCATCGACCAATTGATTAAAAGTCAACTGCTCTACCAACTGAGCTAATAACCCGCTCTATGCACTTATTCAATTATGAATGAAGCTTACGTAAATCCGCCGATTGATGCCATTCTTATTATAACTAATAAAGAATGGTGGGTTATGATGGATTTGAACCATCGACCAATTGATTAAAAGTCAACTGCTCTACCAACTGAGCTAATAACCCGCTCTATGCACTTATTCAATTATGAATGAAGCTTACGTAAATCCGCCGATTGAATCCATTCTTATTATAACTAATAAAGAATGGTGGGTCATGATGGATTTGAACCATCGACCAATTGATTAAAAGTCAACTGCTCTACCAACTGAGCTAATGACCCGCTCTTATATAAATTTTTGTACTAAAGTTTAAATTAAACCATTTATATTTATTAAATAAAAATGGTGGGTCATGATGGATTTGAACCATCGACCAATTGATTAAAAGTCAACTGCTCTACCAACTGAGCTAATGACCCGCTCTAACTTAACAACTTTAAATACTACGTAAATCCGCCGATAAAAGACCATTTTAAAAATGGTGGGTTATGATGGATTTGAACCATCGACCAATTGATTAAAAGTCAACTGCTCTACCAACTGAGCTAATAACCCGCTCTTTTTGCCGCATTTCGAGTGGGGTAACCATTCGTTTGCTGCGGGCGCTTATAATACTTATTTAAAAAATGAGTGCAACCGAAATTGTCTCTTTTTTTAAGTTTTTATGTCTAGTTGGACAATTTTAGACCGCTTATGACAAAAAGCAGTCTAATCAAGCTCATTCAATTATTTTTATAAACGATCTGTGGCTAATTTTGCAGCAGTTGTACTTGGATACTGATTGATAAGATCGTTCAGTATTTTTTCTGCTTCAGCTGCTAAACCTTGCTCTTGTAAAAGTGTTCCTAACTTTAATAAAGCATCTGGGCGTTTATTTGAATTAGGAAATTCATTTACAACGACTTTAAAATGCTCAATTGCTTTTACTGGCATATTTTTAATAGTCAATAATTGCCCAAGCCAATAATGTGCATTAGACGCATATACCGAATTTGGATACGTAGTTAAAAACGTTTGGAATTCAGGAATAGCCTGATCGTAACGTTTATCTTTCATTATTAATGCAACAGCACGCTCGTAAGCTTCGTTTTCAGATAAATCACTACTATATGTCTGTGCATTACTTTGTTGCGTGTAATCAGGCGCAGGTGCCGCAGCAGGTTGCGTATAAGCTTGGCTTACACGATTCTCTATTTCTTGATAAAGTTCACGTTGGCGCTGAAGTACTTTTTCAAGCTTATAGCTTTGCTCTTCAGTAACACCACGAATTTGACTTACTTCATCTTGTAATAAATTAAGTTGTTGCTGTAACTCTACTTGTAAAAAATTACGCGTTTGCATCAAATTTTCAAGTGATGCTAAGCGCTTTTCTATACTCGACTGTGAACTTGCAGCTTCTGAAACAGGAGCGGGAGCAGCCATTAACTGGGTGCTCCCGCTCAATATCATGGCTGCCAAAATAATTTTCGGCTTCATAATATCTCTTATCTTAGTAAACTAGTACCGCACGGCGGTTTTTAGCGAAAGCTGATTCAGTGCGAGATTTAACCATAGGCTTCTCTTCACCGTAGCTTACTACTGACATTTGGCTAGATGAAACACCTAAACTTTGTAGGTATTTTTCAACAGCTTTACCACGGTGCTCACCTAATGCAATATTGTACTCAGGTGTACCACGTTCGTCGGCATGACCTTCGATTAATACTTTAACTGATGAGTTTTGAACTAAAAACTCAGCGTGTGCGCGAAGTAATTCAGCGTATTTGCCTTCAACTGTCGCTTTATCAAAATCAAAGTAGATTACTTGCTCTTGACGTAGTGCTTCGTATTTTTGACGAAGTTCTTCTTCTGCACGTTGCTCAGGAGAAATTGTAGCTACTTCAACTGTATCATTGTTTGCTGATTGCTCAACAACACCTTGATTTGATTGATTTGCAGCACCGTCATCAATATCTGATGATGAGCTACAAGCTGCTAATGTCATTACTGGCACAGCAATTAGCAGGCCTTTAAGTATTTTGTTAAGTTGCATTGAGTAGATTCCTATTTTGAGTAAACCAGTAATATTACTGTAAATATGGCGACCAAGCTGGCGCCTTTACTTGTCCGTCTAGCACAGGTAAGCGTGCTTTAAAGCGACCGTCCATCGATACTAGCGCAAGTACCTGTTTGTTATTATGAAGCGTGCTATATATAATCATCGAGCCATTTGGCGCTATACTCGGCGATTCATCTAGGCGAGTTCGAGTTAATACTTGAAACGCGCCTGTAGCAAGCTCTTTCTTAGCAAGATGGTACTTACCGTTAGTACGGTTTACCATCACTAATTCTTTACCGTCGGGCGTTATTGAACCTGCAAGGTTCATGTCGCCGTCAAAAGTTAAACGTTGTGAACGCCCAGTTTTTAAATTTAACTTATAAATCTGAGCATTACCACCCCTTTCAGATGTAAACACAATATCTTGGCTATTTGGATACCAAGATGGCTCTGTATCGATACTACGATGGCGCGTAAGGCGTGTTTCTTTACCTGTTACTAAGTCTAGTAAGTAAACCTCAGTTGCTCCACCTTTATCTTTTGAAAGTACTAACAGGAGTTTTTTACCATCCGGTGAAAACTGCGGTGCACCATTAATGCCTTCATAGCTGGCAATAATTTCACGTTTTCCCGTATATAAATCTTGAACATAAATTTGGCTTTGGCGGTTTTCAAACGTTACATATGCCAATTTAGTACCATCTGGTGACCAAGCTGGCGACATTAATGGCTCTTTAGAGCGTAGTAATACTTGTTCATTAAAGCCATCGTAATCAGCAACGACTAACTGATATGGTTTAGCATCAGCATCACGTACTATTACATAAGCAATTTTAGTTAAAAACGCGCCCTTTTCACCCGTTAGCTTTTCGTAAATAACATCACTAATTCTGTGTGAGTAACGACGAAAGCCACTTTCACCAATAACACTTTCACGCGCTTCTAAAATATGGTCTTGGCTCTTTATTAATTTACCATTACTCATCATCTGCGTGTTGCCACCCGTTATCTGACCACGGATCACATCAATTAACTCGTAGCGTACTAAGTAGCGCCCGTCTGTTTGCTGCTCTACTTCACCAACAAGTATTGCTTCAGCGCCTTTATTAACCCAAGCAGCGTAGTCAATTTCACTATCTTTACTTGGTTGTTGCGGCATTTGTGCAATATCAATAGGCTTAAATTTACCACTGCGCATTAAGTCTGCAGCAATAACCTCATTTAATTTCTCTGGAATTGGACCAACACCATTGTATTTGAAAGGAACAATTGCAATTGGTCTTGCGCCATCTATACCTTCTGTTATTACAATTTCAAGTGCTGCGTGTGCAATCCCTTGAAATCCTAATAATAAAACTAAAAAGGCTACTTTTATTTTGTTAAACATATAATTCCTTTAAAACTCTGGCGCAAATGTGAAGTTAATATTTTTCAGCTCTTCAAACACATCTCTATCTTTAGACACTGGTAACGTATCAGCCAAGCGTATAGCTCTCATAACAGCTTCACAGACTAACTTATCACCACCTAACGATTTAACTTGCGTTACTAAGCCGTTAAAACCTAAACGAATATTGACTCGACATTGCTTGCCTTTCATTTTTTCATCTTGAAGTAAGTTTTGCTGAATACGCGCCATAATTAATGCGCGGTATTTGTCTACTTCACTAAGTACTTGCTGTTGGCGTACTTTACTACGTGCTGCCTGCTCTTTTGCAAGTTGCTCTTGCAGCATTTGCTCTTGCATAGCTTGTTCACGCTTACGTTCAGCTTCTCTTGCACGCTCTTTAGCCTCGATTTCGCGTTTTTTACGCTCAGCCTCTGCTTTTTTCAGCGCGTCTTCTTCAGTTTTTCGTTTATCCGCAGCAGCTTTAGCCGCATTTTCAGACTCTTGTTTCTCTTTCTCAGCCTGTTTTGCTTTAGCGCGTTCTTTTTGCTCAATTGCACGCGCTTTTTTAGCTTGTGCTTGCGCCTCTGCTGTTTCTTTTTCTTTAGCTTTGCGTTCTTGCTCTAGCTTTTTAATGTGCCTTGCTTCTGATTCACGCTTTTTACGTGCATCGGTTGCTCTGCGTTCTAAATCACGAATGCGTTTATCTTCAGCACTTTTTTTATCTTTATCTTTCTTTCTAAGCTCAGCAATTTTTTGTTCAACCATTTTTTGATCAACAGTAACTGCCGATACCGCTTTTTCTGTTTCTGGTATTGCCGAGTTAAGCGTTACTTCCATTACTTTTGGTGCAGGTGGATGAATATTTGCAGACGCATACAAAAATCCCCCAATACCCAAATGTAATACCACCGACTTAATTAGTGAACTATTCATACAGTTACTTTGTCCCCTCAAAGGATTCTGTCATTAATCCTACTGATGGCACACCTGCATTCTTTAAAAAGTCCATTAAAAGTAACACTTCTTGATACGACACTTTACCTGAACCTTTAATCATTACAGGTATATTAGGGTTCTTCATTAATTGTAATTTTATTACTGCCGCCACGTCTAGTGCTTCCATAGCCGCTTCAGGATCAGTGCCTACACTTACATAGTATTTACCCTCAGCATCGATAGAGGCAATAATAGGTGGTACATCTTTTGTATCAACTAAATCAGACTCTTCCATTTTTGGTAAGTCAACTTTAACACCGTGTGTAATAAGCGGAGCTGTAGCCATAAATATAATAAGCAGCACCAACATTACATCAATGTAAGGTACTACATTAATTTCTGCGACCGGACGGCGCTTTTTACGCTGATACATTCGCTTGGGCCTCTATTTGGGTAGCTGCTTGACGGTGTAAAATATTAGCAAACTCTTCCATAAAGTTAATATAGTGAGATTCTAGTTTTTCAACTTTATTAGAAAAGCGGTTATAAGCTATAACCGCAGGTATAGCTGCAAATAAACCCATTGCAGTAGCGATTAATGCTTCAGCAATACCTGGTGCTACCATTTGTAACGTAGCTTGTTTAACTTCACCAAGTGCAATAAAGGCATTCATAATACCCCACACTGTACCAAACAAACCTATATAAGGGCTTATTGAACCTACCGTTGCTAAAAACGATAAGCTTGATTCTGTTTTTTCTATTTCACGAGAAAGTGCAACACGCATTGAACGGTGTGTACCTTCCATTACAATACTGGCGCTTTGAAACGTGTTTTTCTTGTGGCGTGCAAACTCTTTAAAGCCTGCAGTAAAGAGTGCTTCAATACCTTGTGATTGACCACTACGTGACGATATTTCATTATAAAGTTTGCTTAAATCAATACCAGACCAAAACTTTTGCTCAAACTTTTTAGCATTATCTAAAGCATCAGATATCGCTTTTTTACGCTGAAAAATAATAGCCCACGACATTACAGACATAGCAACTAGTCCTAACATTACTAGTTGAACAAGCAAACTGGCTTCTAAAATTAGATCTAAAAAATTAAGCCCTGATCCCACGTTAAACTCCTAAATAGTTTCAAAATACGTCAAATTAATTAATTTGTATAAATATGACCGTTCACACAGTCAAAAGTTGCATCTAGTGTATATAGTCCATTTCAAGCTGACAACGATATTGCTATGAATAATCAACAAAAAACGTTGAAAATCACCTTTATTTTAATTTTATCAACTTATCGTAAGTTTTAAGTTCAATTGTAAATAACGGCACATGTCTAAAAAGTGCTTAAATATACGAATAAAACATCATAAAACACTTCGTTTATTCAAAATAAGTGCATAAGCACTCAAAACCAGCGTTAAACAAGCTTAATGTAATAGTAAAACTAATGCTGAGAATTAATAATAAATAGTACATATACTCTATTTTTCATTAAGTTATGATATTAACGATTAATTAACGCTCAGTATTAAAACAACAATAAAACTCATGGAATTAGTTTTTCTAATGTGAAAATACAAATTTTCTAGTTTGAACAAAAATCATATTTTACGTATTATCATTCCATACCGAACTAGCGCACCGAATGAGATAGTTTCATTAAGCCAAGTTCTTCGTAATCCGATATTTATCGTATTACATTGTTTTACTCTTTCGGATAAAACCTTAGATTGTAAAACATAGTTCCAAGATTATTCCCTTCAACTTGTTGTTTGCCCGCATTATTTGCGGGCTTTTTTTTGCCTGCAATTTATCAACATCTATAAAAGCGTTAATCAAACGTAGAGTATTGTTTTATACAAATCATATTTTTTGGCGCTATTGGGTTATTTAATTCGACAGTATCACTGGTGATTTAAATAAAATAAATAGGATACAGTTATTACCTTGTAATTCGATATTTAAGCAATTACAGGTATTACCTTGAATGGCACGCAGAATAGCGTCACGAGTCTTAACGCCCTGTGAATTAACGGTTAACTCATTTACAGACGTTGTATTTACAATATTATGTGGGTATTTTTTAGTATGTTTATGCTTTTTAGCTGCTACTTTCTTACGCTAAATAAGTACATTAATTATGAGTAAGACTCAAATAAACTCGCTTACTGCATATATCTGCAGCAAGCGTTATTAATTGGCTAATCTTTTTTGGTAGGTAATAGACCAAAGTGATGATATGCGCTATCTGACACAATTCTTCCACGGGGTGTACGTTGAATAAAACCTTGTTGAATCAAAAAAGGTTCTATTACATCTTCTATCGTTTCTCGCTCTTCGCCAATCGCAGCCGCTACATTATCAAGCCCTACGGGGCCACCCATAAACTTTTCAATAATGGCGAGTAAATATTTACGATCCA
Organism: Pseudoalteromonas sp. Z9A5; assembly: GCF_011378875.1. Classification (NCBI taxonomy): domain Bacteria; kingdom Pseudomonadati; phylum Pseudomonadota; class Gammaproteobacteria; order Alteromonadales; family Pseudoalteromonadaceae; genus Pseudoalteromonas; species Pseudoalteromonas sp. Z9A5. The sequence goes on along the minus strand of NZ_WTLC01000025.1, from coordinate 63,680 downwards.
TGTAATCAAAACCGCTTTTATCTACATCAATCATATCGAGTGCTTGTTTTGCCACCTCGGCATTTACTGTGCCATCTGACTTTACTTGCGTGTAGTCACGTACCCGACGAAGTAAGCGATTAGCAATACGCGGCGTACCACGTGAGCGTTGTGCTATTTCGGTTGCGCCCTCTTCACACATTTCTAAATCAAGATAATGCGCAGAACGCCCAACAATATGCGATAAGTCTTCCACCGAATAAAATTCTAAACGTTGGACAATACCAAAACGGTCACGCAGTGGCGATGTTAGCGAACCTGCTCGCGTAGTTGCACCAATAAGCGTAAACGCAGGTAAGTCTAGTTTTATAGAGCGTGCAGCCGGTCCTTCACCAATCATTATGTCAAGTTGGTAATCTTCCATTGCTGGATAGAGTATTTCTTCAACTTGCGGACTTAGCCTGTGTATTTCGTCAATAAACAGTACGTCGCCCTCTTCTAAATTAGTCAGTAGCGCTGCTAAATCACCTGCTTTTTCTAACACCGGACCTGATGTTGTTTTAATACTTACATGTAACTCGTTGGCAACAATGTTCGCAAGCGTTGTTTTACCTAAACCTGGCGGACCAAATATTAAAAGGTGATCGAGTGCTTCGCCGCGAGTTCGCGCAGCTTCAATAAAAATTTCCATTTGCTGTTTAACATGCGGTTGTCCTCTATAATCAGCTAAAAGCTTTGGCCTTATTGCGCGATCTATAGAGTCTTCGTTTGGTTTTTCTGTCGCATCAATTAAACGATCCGCTTCAATCATGGGTTACTCACAACATTGATTTTAAAGATTCTTTAATAAGAACCTCAGTAGACATATCTGGTTTACTTACCGATTTTACTGCTTTTTGTGCCTGTGGCAATTTATAACCTAACGCAAGCAGTGCCGATACAGCATCGTCGGCTGCATTATTAGCAATACGTGCATCACTTAATGGTTCTATTACGGCACTATCGCTGTATGGTGTAAATAAATCGTTGCCCCAATCTTTTAATCGATCTTTCATTTCGAGCACCAAACGTTCCGCTGTTTTTTTACCTACACCAGGTAATTTAACAAGCGATGTTGAGTCTTCGTTATTCACACAACTCACAAATTGTTTAGCCGACATACCCGATAGAATGGCTAAGCCAAGTTTTGGTCCCACACCATTTGCTTTTAACAACTCTCTAAATAAAGCGCGTTCTACTTTATTATTAAAACCAAATAAAAGTTGAGCGTCTTCGCGTACTACAAAGTGTGTATAAACAATCGCGTTTTCACCCACTTTTGGTAAGTCGTAAAAACAGGTCATAGGCATTTGCACCTCATAACCTACACCACTTACCTCAAGTAATATCTCTGGTGGTTGTTTTTCAACTAAAATACCATTTAAGCGACCTATCATATTTATTTCCTTAAACGTCCTCTAACGATTTTGCTTGCGCTGCCCGCTAGTTTAATTAAATTTTGTTCTGAGTGAGCATGGCAAATTGCAATTGCTAGTGCATCTGCTGCATCTGCTTGAGGTGTACCTGGTAGCTTTAAAATATTTTTTACCATGTGCTGTACTTGTGTTTTATCGGCGCCGCCGTTGCCCACCACTGCTTGTTTTATTTGTCTGGCTGAATATTCAAATACAGGTAAATCAGCCATTGCAGCACCAACAATGGCGGCACCTCTAGCTTGACCTAGCTTTAAAGCTGAATCGGGGTTGTGCGCCATAAATACTTTTTCAATGGCAAAGGTTTCTGGCGAAAACTGTTCAATAAGCTGCGTAATGCCTTGGTAAATCATTTTAAGTCTTACTGGAAAAGGATGATCTGCTAGTTTTATACAGCCACTGCCTAAATACGTAAACTTAGAACCTTGGTGTGCTACAACGCCATATCCGGTCAAACGTGAGCCCGGATCGATTCCTAAAATTATGGCCAAACAGTGCTCCATTGTTATTATTTTTAAATTACGCTAATAATGCCAGAGCACTGTATAAATTACCAGTACAAAGCAAAAACAAAAATGCCCACGTATAAAGGGGGCATTTAAAGGGTTTTGCTCTTTTTGGTTTATGCTAAAGCACGTACCAAACCTTGGGTATTTTGCTTAAGCGTTCGGGCAATCATAAAATACCCTAAACCAGCTACAAATATACCACCAGCAACAGGGCCAATAATCCAGATATGAGGGTGTAGTTTACCAGCAAGATCAAACATTTGTTGTTGCACAATTAATAAGGCTATATCGCTAAAAAATGCGGCTACTAAGCCCGCTAAACCACCTAGTAATAAAAACTCATACAAGGTCGCATTTTTAATTAATCGGCTTTTAGCCCCAAGCGTTCGTAATATAACAATTTCTTGCATGCGCTCGCCTAAGCTTGCTTGTACTTGCGATATAAGTACAAGCGCACCACATAACACAACAATTGCCAGTACAAACCCAATAGCAAGCGATACCTGCTTAATGGTTGATTGAATTTGCTTAACAAAGTTATCAATATCAATTGCTGTAATAGTCGGATACGTTCGAAGCAACTGGCTAAAGTCACGTTTTTGATCTGGGTTTATACGCACCGACGAAATATAGGTCGCCGGAAAATCAGCAAGTACATCGGGACTCAAAATAATAAAAAAGTTAGGTTTAAGTGTTGCCCAATTAACTTTACGCACACTGGTAATTTTAGCGTCGAATGACTGCGCACCTATTAAAAAGGTCAGCGTATCACCTATTTTAACGTCTAAGCGCTCTAGCATCGACTCTTCAACAGACGCCTCAGCTACCGCGTTTTCACCAAACCATTCGCCTTCTATTACTTCGTTTTGAGCCGGCTCGTCTTTTAGCCATGTTAAATTAAGTTCACGGCCTATACCTGAGCGCGCATCTTCATCTTTTTCTTCATTATCTTGCAGTGATACTTCGCGTGCTACTAGCTCACCATTTACTGCATTTACTCGCCCACGAATGGTTGGGTAAAATTCAGATACTTGAATATTCTTTTGCTCTAAGTAATCATTTATTGGCGCTAAGTCGTTTTGCGTAATATTAACCAAAAATGCATTAGGCGCGTCATCAGGTAATTGCGACTGCCAATCCGATATCATGTCATTTTTAAGCACCACTAAAAACAGCAGTAATTTAATAGCCAATGAAAAACTAATTAACTGCACTGCATTTACGTTAGCGCGCTTTTGAATCGACGCAATAGCTAGCGACCAACTATTACCTGGTTTTAAACCCAGTTTACGCCCGCCACCAAATATAAGTTTAGATACAACAAACAACACGCCAATCAGTGCAAGAGTTGATGTAAATAAAATAAGTGTAATTTTTATGTTATTGCTAAATAACCACATTAATAAAAATACAGTTAATGCACTCATGGTTAAATGCACACGGCTTACCGCAAGTTTATCGCCTAGGTTACGACGCAACACGCGAAGTGGTGGAATATCAAATAAATCAAACAAAGGTTTAATAGAAAACATAACAGCACAAATTACACCGGTGCTAATAGCCACTAACCATGGTTTAAAACCACCCATAGGTAGCTCTGTCCCCATACTTTTTGATAAATAACTCGTTGCAACTTCTTGCAAGCCATAGCCAATTAATAGCCCAACACCAACCGCCATTGAGCACACTAAAAGTAGATGTAGCATGTATATTTTGCGGATCATTGAGCGGCTGCCGCCCAGCGTTTTCATCATTGCAACTGGGTCGTATTGGCGTTCACAATAACGCTTTGCCGATACAGCAATTGCCACTGCAGCTAAAATAATACCCAATAAACCAGCAAGTAATAAAAAGCTTTCTGCACGATTTAAGCTATTTGATATTGGTGACTGGCGATCTTTTACGCCATACCATTGTTGGTTATCTTGCATTTGTGGTTTTAACCACTCATAAAAGCGAGCTATGTCTGCTTCATCGCCTGCATATAATTGGCGGTAATAAACACGGCTACCAGGTTGCACAACTTCAGTTTTAGGCACATCAGCAATATTAATTAAAACACGACGACTGCTCGAAAATACATTAAATGGAGCATCAGGCTCTTCTACTATAACTTTTTCTACATTAAATAAAGCTGCGCCAAGTTCTACCTGTGAGCCTATATCTATGTTTAAGCTGTAAAATACTGATTCACTTAACCACACGTTACCTAGCGACGGTCCATTGCTAGCAATTTTAGTTTCGCCAACTAAAGTGTCTTTAACCTTAAGTTGCCCTTTTAAAGGGTAAGCGTTAGATGCAGCCTTTACAGAGCTAAACTGCATTTCATCATTGGCAAACAACATAGTGTCAAAGTACACCATCTGTGCCGTTTTTAGATTTTCAGTTTCTGCTTTAGCAATAAACGAAGTATCGAGCACATGGTCGCTTGCAAGTACACGGTCAGCTGCAATAAACGCACTGCTTTTTTGAGCAATACTTTGACCAATTCGCTCAGTCACCATAGACAACGTAAGCACAGTAAGCACAGCGAGTGCAATTGCTGCACTTATAACCGTGAGTTCACCACGTCGAAATTCTCGCGCAAATAATTTTAGCGCTAACTTAGCCCACATCAGCGGTGTCCTCCGTTACACTTTTAACTAATAATCCAGCTTCAATTTGAATGATATGCTCACATTTTTGCGCTAAACCTTCATCGTGAGTAACCAAAATAAGGGTAGTTCCATGCTGGCTATTTAAATCAAATAACAACGTTTCAATCATTTTGCCATTTTTGCTATCTAAATTAGCCGAAGGTTCATCGGCAAATAATATTTTAGGCGTACCAATAAATGCACGCGCTATAGCAACACGTTGTTGTTCACCGCCAGATAGTTGCGACGGGTAGTGATCAACTCGATGGCTCAAGCCCACCTTTTCGAGCAACGCAAGGGCTTGCTCTTTCGCATCGCTTTCACCAGCAAGCTCTGCTGGTAGCATAACGTTTTCTAGTGCAGTTAAACTTTGCACCAACATAAACGACTGAAAAACAAATCCAATTTTTGCCGCTCTAAGGGCCGCACGTTCTTCTTCATCTAAATTATGAAGTGGCTCACCATCTAAAAATATTTCACCACTGCTAGCAGTATCAAGCCCTGCTAATAAACTAAGTAACGTAGATTTACCTGAGCCAGACGTGCCCACTATTGCAACAGACTCACCATGCTTGACATTAAAGCTGATGTCGCTGAGGATGGGCAACTCTCCTTCAAAGGTAGAGACAACTTTAGACAAACCATTTACTTGAATTATATTTAATTGAGAAAGCGCTGACATATGACTCATTCAATCCTACGTTTAGTATTCATTTTATTTTTAGTTATCAAACCACTAACAGCAGCAGCCGACAACACGATTTTAATACTCGGTGACAGTTTAAGTGCAGCCTACGGTCTTCAACAAGAAGAAGGCTGGGTAAAGTTGTTACAAGATAAATACGACGCAGAACAAAGCGATATTGTACTTATCAACGCCAGTATTAGTGGCGAAACATCTGGTGGCGCCCTACGTCGTTTAGATGCATTGCTTGAGCAATACGAACCCACTCATGTACTTATTGAGCTAGGTGCCAACGACGGTTTACGTGGTTTTCCAGTTAAAAAAATGCAAACTAACTTAACCGCTCTCGTTAAAAAAAGCCAAGCAGCTAATGCGATGACCGCCTTAATGGAGATTTACATTCCACCTAATTACGGTCCGCGTTACAGTAAGATGTTCACAAGCAGCTTTACACAAATTAGTGAAGATACAAATGCTCACTTAATGAACTTTTTTATGCTCGATATTGCTAGCAAATCTGACTTAATGCAGAACGACAGTTTACACCCTAACAAAAAAGCTCAGCCATTAATACGAGATGAGATGTATGACTCGATCAAAAAGTGGTTAAATAACGACTAGTAAATTAATACAGCGCAAGAGCGCTCTTTTAGGGCTCTTGCGTAATAAATACTCAAACAAACAATCGTTTATTGATTTTTAAAAAAATACACGTACTATTGCAATCAAAGTCGGTATGTGGCGCAGCTTGGTAGCGCACTGTCATGGGGTGGCAGGGGTCGAGAGTTCGAATCTCTCCATACCGACCAATTTATAACACCCTCTCAAGTCTCTAATTATCTATGTTCATCTAAATCTATTTATTAAATCTCTTCTTGTATTATTTATACTTTGCTTCTCAATCATTCCAACATTATTTACGCTCTTAGCTTAAAGTTTTACACATTTAAGGAACCATTTTTATTAAAATGTTTCTTAGCTTAGCTGTAATATAAATTGATGAGCTAATTATCGTTTCTGTGAATTAGTGAATAAAATCATATGCAATTGATATAACGTGATTTATATCAACCACTAAGTTTAAAAACAGATAATTAAGCGTATGATTTTTGCTCAGATATTAATAATAGGTTTTTGTTACCAGTGTACGATACAACTCCACAAAACTAAGTTGAATTTAAGACTACGCATTAAGTAACTTAGAATAACGATGATTTCAGTCATTCTGTAAAGGAAATAAAATGAAAATAGGGATAGATCTCGGCACAACTCATAGTGTGGTCGGCATTTGGCAAAATAACGCCGTTAAATTAATTCCAGATATGGAGGGGAACGTTCTTGTCCCTTCAATTGTTGGCTTGTCGGAAGACAATTATATTCTTGTAGGCCAAGCAGCTAGGGATCGATTAGCAACCCACCCCGCACACACAATTTGTGAATTTAAACGTTTTATGGGCACTGATAAAACCTTTTCATTGGGCGAGCAAGATTATAGCGCAACTGAACTCTCTGCCATTTTATTAAAAAGCCTTAAAGAGCAAGCTGAACATTATTTACAAGAACCAATAACTGAAGCCGTTATTTCGGTACCTGCCTATTTTAATAATAAACAACGCCAAGCAACGCAACAAGCGGCTTTACTTGCAGGCCTTAAAGTTGAGCGATTACTTAATGAACCCACAGCCGCTGCACTCGCTTATGGGCTCGATAATAAAGACTGTGAGCAAACTTACTTAGTACTGGACCTTGGTGGCGGTACATTTGATGTGTCGGTTATTGAGGTATTTAACGACATATTTGAAATACACGCCTCAGCAGGTGATAACTATTTAGGCGGTAACGACTTTACTAACGTAATTGAAGAGGACCTTTATAAGAAGAACGATTTATACAGAGGTTTTTTCTCAGATAGTGAAAACCGTAATATTTGGTCTTTGTGTGAGCGCTTAAAGTGCCAATTAACTAACGAGCCAGTAGCGAGTTTTAACTTTGAATATAAAGAAAAAACATACCCATATACTCTTACGCTGGAAAATTACCGTACATTATGTAGCGAGTTAATTGAACGTATTAAGTTTCCTATTAACCGTGCAATGTCGGATGCTGATTTAAAACTTGATGAGATTGATGGGCTAATTTTTGTTGGTGGCGCTACACGTATGCCTATTTTTCAGCAGCAAATTAGTCGTGTATTTTCGCGTATTCCGCAAACCCAATATAACCCTGATCATGCCATTGCTATTGGCGCTGCAATTCAAGCAGGAATGAGCGCACGTGATAAAGAATTGAAAGATGTAATAATGACTGATGTGTGCCCTTATACACTCGGTGTAGAAGTAAATAATAAACATAATCAATCAGAATTCTTACCTATTATAGAGCGTAATGCCACTATTCCTGTTAGCGAAACCCGCTCTGTTTATTCAAGTCATCCACAGCAAGAAAAAGTGCTTATTAAAATTTACCAAGGTGAAAACTACCTTCCCAAAGATAATGTTTTTTTAGGTGATTTAGAAATTGAGCTTGAACCGCTAAATACAGTACAAGAGTTTTACCTAACCTATACCTACGATCTTAATGGTGTGCTAGAAGTTGAAGTGACTAATGTTAAAAGTGGCAAAAAATACTGCACTTATGTAGGCGAGAAAGAAGAAAGCGTGAGCGAAAATGAGCTGCGTGAACGTTTTGCACGTCTTAACGCACTTAAAGTTTTACCTAAAGACAAACTTGTAAACACTGCATTTAAAGCAAAATTAGAGCGTTTATTCCAAGAAAACCTAGGGGATAAAAGGCGTGAAATTGGTGAGGCTATTGGTCAATTTATGGATGTATTAGAAACTCACGATAATCATAAAATTGAACGTATGATCGAGAATATAAAGCATTATTTAAGTTTTTAATATTAACTGATAAATAATTTAATTAATAAATATCACAAGCATTAAATAAAGAGTGAAGTAATGAACCATTGGAAAATACTAGGCATTGAAGCCACTACAGATAAACGGCTAATTAAACTCGCTTATACAGAGCTTCTAAAAAAAACATCGCCAACTGAGTTTCCCGAAGAGTTTAAAAATTTACGAAAAGCGTACGAGTTAGCAAATAAAGAAGCTAAACGACCTACTCAAAATGAAAACAAAGCACCCAATCAAGTATTTGAAGATGAGTATGAAAAACAAGGGGTTGTTGATGAGTCATTTTTTGATGAAGAAGAGCCCTCGCCTGCACTTACACAAGTTGAAGTAGTTAAGCCACAACCTATCGAGTTAAATTCTGTTAGTTCTATTTCACAGCTACAAATAGCGCTCAATGAATTATATTGTAATGTGACATCTCGCAGCGATGTTGAACAATGGAAGTTATTATTTTCATCGCCTTTATTTTGGGATGTTGACCAAAGTCAGCAAGTCTCATTCACTTTAATTGATTTCTTTTCAGAGCATTACTTTTTATCAGCCATGGTATTTAGGTTTTTAGATGAGAGTATGAAAATCTCTAGTGAACTCGTCACTAGTAAAAACAATCATTATCGCGAACTTGCCATTGCACTGCATCATTATATTAAGAGCCTCCCACTGCGCATAGATTCACCATCAAATATTGATGTGAATATCAGCTTTGAACAACTGCAGCAGCATCTTCAGCTACGTAACTTAATAGAAGAGCAATGTATATATTCTAAGCTTACAGCTGAGCAGCTAATTACGCTAATGCAGCGGGTCAACTTGGTATTTTATAATGATGAGTCACTGTATCTTTATGCTGCTAACTATTTATGGACATTGGGTGCATACACAGAAATCAGTAAGTTACTTGGCTCATTACCACCACCTACCGATGCAAGCATAGAACATCTGCGAGATTTACAAGCACACGCAGAATTTAAGCTTGAAAACTATGATATAGCACTCAATATTTATCTTGCGCAGCGAAAACTTATAAAAAGTTTTTATGCGATGAAGATGACTAAAGAGATTGGCCTGTGTTATTTGCACCTTAAAGATTATGAAAAAGCTTATATATTTTTAAACTCTTATTTTTATGTTTGCCCTGAGGATATAGACCTACGCTCTTCTTTGATTATCGCTCGTCGATACTACATAAAAGATCTTAAAAAAAATGAGGAAAGTAACGCGCTTAAAATAGCGACGTTGCAATTTGAAAATGGTCGCTATCAAGATGCGTTAATAACGACTCAAACATACTCTTTGGTTTTTGACGCTAATTGCAATTATTTACAGGCTTTATGCCTTGCTAAGCTAGAACGCTTAGATGAAGCATTTGACGTTTTTATCGCCTTTATGAATCTACATTTACAAAAACAGATAGATCCTTGGCCACTACTGGTTGATTTATTTATATATTGCCCAGATTCAATTGATTTCAATTTGATAATGGAAACTATCGCAAAAAAAATAAAACCATCTCCTAACACGTTTTATAAAACCCCTCGCGTGCTAGGCTCTGTACAAGAGAATATATACTCAGAATTAGAACTCAAAACATTAGATCTTCCAGCGACTGATCATGATGGAAAACCCAATAAACCCAAGGGTTACGCCCTCTATGCTGATTTAGACTATAAACAGCAATATGCGTGGGCAATGCTACATGCGTTAATGGCTAAATTAGTAAATATCGAAAACGAAGCGGTTATGAAGCAAATAAAACAAGCCGCTATTTATGCGATTAAGCAAGCTATGCCAAAAATCACACACCAACCAAGTTGGAGCTTAAAGTTTATTCACATAGCTTTTGATATAGATGATTTTGATACCTGTATTAAGCTCGCAAACATCACGATTAGCACGTTTTCTAATTTACCACAAACCTACTATTACAAAGGGCGATCGCTAGCTGCCTTAGAGCAATATGATGCAGCAATACCCATATTAATATTAGCCGCAGATAAATACGGACATCAGAGGCTTGGGATATACTCACTTGAATTTGCAGTGGAATGCTGTGAAAAACTCGTTGAATTTGGACAGCCAATGCATCCTAATTACAATGAGATATGCCTAAAACTGCAAACAACAAAGGAGATTGTAGATGCACAATCAAAGTGAAGTACCTTGTGTAATTGCGGATGATACGGACTTAAGTTCAGAGCAAAAATTATGGCTTATTAGCCTCTCAGGGCACCTTTCAATGCAAAATGGCTATTCATTGAATACCTTAAAGCATCACAATAAAAACTACACTGACGAGTCAGTTGCTAACGGTAATTTAAGTATTTTAGATAATGCTTATGGCGTTACAACAAAAGAAGAATTGATTAAAACTTTAAATGTTTTTTATAACACATCAAATAGTCAAGTTTTCATGAGTTGTATGGCTGAACTCACCAGAAATGATTTATTAGCAAGATACTACATTGAAAATAAATTTACCGCCTATCAAAATACGCCTATAGGTATTATGTCGGACTGGGCAGGAATACATAAATTCTCACTGGCTCGTTGTGGTATTAGAGCTTTTGATATTGGTCGCTATGCTTTTTTATGTCGTTGTGGTGTTAGCGTCAATTTTTTAACCGAAGAAGAAGCATGGCATTACCTTAAGCCTATTGGAAAACTGGCACAAACCTTATTTATTAGCTGGCAAGAATATGCAACTAGTTATGTAGTTGGTCGGTGTATATGGCAAAAGATTACAACTCAAGAAACGTACAGCGAGCCAAACCCTGACTTTAATTTTAGTCATGATTTATTTGAGAAAATAAATGATACGGCTGCTACATTACAAAGTATATTAGCTGATGACGAGCACCCTTGGTGCCAATTAGATTGGGAGATACACTTTTAATTTCAATCAAAATTGTAGTATTTTGATTTTATGGATACTTACTGAATAACGCCTTTTTGCAGTGGCGTTATTCAGTAAAATTAATATTAGTGCTTGCGCCCTACACCATTTCGTACCATGTCTTGCCCTGTTTGGAATACGTCTTCTGTAATCATGCGTGCTAAAAGTAGCTTTTGATTATCGTCAAACACAGCAACAAAACGGCTGCCATCTTTGTTATTAGTTGCCATACCAACACCTGCAACACCTTTAAGTCCAAAACCACCGTTTTCGACATCTATTAAAAAGCTTTCTAGTTCAGCTAAAGTATCAATTACGTCACTTTCATTATTCATTTTAAACTCTTTTATTAATGCCCCACACTGACTGAAGCTTTTAAATCATTTATGGATACTATTTTATAGAGTACAGCTAAAAACTTAAACCCTTTGTTGAGCACTAGGTTCTAAATTTGGGGTATAAATAGTGGGGTTACTATATTTTATGCAGTTTTATTTCTATTGAGTAAAGTAAAAGCGCTTTAGTAATTATTCTAATCAAAATAGTTAATCCCATTTCCTAATACAAATCTCAGCGTTAAAAAGGCAATAAGCGCTGTAACACTTATTGCCTTTAATTAAATTTAACTATTTTTTGTTTTATATTCATTCTTTAATTCAGCGTTGAGTTTAAGAATGAACAGTCGTTATCTCCGATTTTTTTGTAAAACGTCCTTTATTGTCATTTTAACTTTTTCATACTTTGATGACTCAACAAAACCAATCGAAAATGTTTGTGGCGTACTAAGGTATTTATTTTTATTACTCCGCCCAAAACCAAATACGGTCATGTCTGGCCTGCTTACATAATTATCTGGATGGTTATCATCTTCATGGTGTAAAAGGTAAAGCACGCGCGGGCTTTTTTCATCCCCAAATGCTATCCATTCTGGGGATGGTAAATCACTTAAAAATGGCTCATTAATTAAGTGTTTTTTATTATTAGCGCTATTAAACCAAAAATCAGTATCATCCATTTCACCAAAAGGTACACCTTCGTATTGAATCCAATATTTATAACCTGCACTTACTTTACTCATAGTAAAGTCTAAGCGCTCTGGGTAAAAGTCCCATTGCCCTTCCCACTTTTTATTTGCTGAGGTGAAAGTAATACGAACATGTTGCGCAGTATTAATATCAATTACTGACGTTGATAAATCTGTACCTGCATTTAGAGCATGAAAATAATTTCCATCCTGTTTATGAATTGCATTTGGAAATCCACGATACTCCCCTTTATGCCCAGACCCTTTTGCATTATGAAAACCAATCCAATCAATTCCATCACTATCTAACAAACTTGATAAACCACCGCCTTGTTTTTCAAGGTAATAAGTCGCGTTAGCTGTTTTAATAATATAGCTGGGTACATCACCGGCTGAGCTATCAATACCATGAGTAAGTAGAACCGTTTGTTTTTGTAAAACCTGTTGATTTTCAGTAGTGCAGCCATAAACAAAAAACATTAAACCTGATAATAAAACCAACCATTTTATTTTTATTAATATTGCTAATCTCATATACATCCCTTCAAAACTTATATTGCCAGTGTTATTATTTTTATAAAAGCGCTACATTAGTAATGAATATATGTAGCGCCAATAAAATTAATAATTACATTAAAGTTGTGCTGTAATTTGTGTTGGCTTTGCGCTTTTTTTCAATAAAAACCCCGTGCTTAAAATAATTAATGCACAACAAACAAAAATTAAGCGCCCCCATAACGGATTAGGTATTAAAGCCATAAAAATAATACCGCACCCCATGTATATCACCATAGATCCCAGTTTATTACGTTGTTGGCGGTCATAATCATCTTGCTCGTTATCAGCAATTACTGGCGTTTCTAAATCTTTAAAGAAGTCATCTGTTTGCTCTTTGTATTTATCGTTTTCTTCTTTATAAAACAATGAAGTTAAACAGAAGAAACCGGCTGTTATTACTAAGTGAGCGCCTATGGTCAATATTAAATTCATGTCTGTTGCTTCTCTTGATGTAAATTCGTCTATACCAATAAAGCGCGAAAAAACATCAGGTGTTAAAACGCTCATTACCAACCAAGATACAAACAAGCCAATTAATACAGTTACCCACGGAGCCCAAGACGGTGTTTTCTTAATAAATAAACCAAATATTAATGGGATAAGAATAGGCACTTGAATCATTACTGAAAAAGACATCATTAAATCAAACAAACTAAGCTCTTTTAATGACTTGAAAAACAATGCCATTACAATAACTAGTAAGCCGCTGATAAAACTTAATATTTTACCCATTTTAAGTAAATGTGCGTCATCAACTATTCTATTGCGTTTGGCTAAAAATGGTTGATAAATACTACGGATAAAAATACCTGAATTTTTATTAAGTGCTGAATCCATTGACGACATAGAGGCCGCAAATAAAGCAGCAAGTAATAAGCCAACGGTACCAATAGGCATCGCGTTTCTTGCAAAAACCAAGTACACAGCATCCGATGCTTTATTACCAAGTTCTGCATAAGCTAATGCCGCATCGGGGTATAAAATGGCTGACGCCCAAGGAGGAATAAACCAAATAATGCTACCAACACCCATTAATACCATGGCAAGTAGTGATGCTTTTCGTGCATTATCAGAATCTTTAGCGTTTAAAAAACGAAATGAATCATTTAAATTCATAATGGTTATGAGTTGCTTAGCAAGAAAAAATACAAAGGTGCCGACTAATAGCAAACCATAGTTCATATCTGGTCCCATAATAAAATCAGACGGGAACTTAGTAACCAACTCAACAGGTCCACCTACCATTACAAGCGCGACAATTGCACACGCAATAGATACCACTGCAACCACTAATGTTTGTACAAAGTCGGAAGCAACGACCCCCCAAGCACCCGACAATACTGAAATAAACAATACAGCTAGGCCAGTAACAATAATCGTAACGTTAATATCTGCTTCAAACACGGCGCTTGTAAATACACCTAAAGCATTTAACCAAATACCCGCGTTTAAAAAGCTAAATACAATTAAGGCGCATGAAAAAAACAATTCATTTTGACTGCCAAAACGGCGCTTAATTCCCTCTGTTGGTGTATCTACACGCATTTGACGAAAGCGGTAAGAAAAATATGCCCAACCGCAAAAGTAGGCAAAGGTATTTGCAAAAAACACAAGGCTTACAGCAAAGCCATCGGTAAAGGCTTTACCTGCTGCACCTGTAAAAGTCCATGCAGAAAATTGTGACATGAAGGCAGTTGAACCCACCATCCACCACAACATTCTACCGCCACCACGAAAGTAGTCACTCGTTGATTTAGCTGCCATTTTTTTGAAGGTAAAACCAATACCTACAACTAAAAGGAAATAACCAACTATTACCGCGTAATCATAGATCATGTTATTACCCTTTGATTAAAGTTTACTTACATCTACCCAGTAATCATTTTTACGAATTAAATCGATGAGTTGCTGATATTGGCTGCCTTCTTTGAAAGTTTGATAAGGCGCTACGTCTTCACCTTTAATATCATTAACTAGCTCGCGAATAAGGTAACGCCAGTTACGCTCTGTATCGCCTTCAACATCAGGTACATCTGCAGCAATATCGGCAGGTAATGCTTGCTCTAGCCATTCTTTATGGTCACCACCATTGTTTTCACCATATAAATAAAGCGGACCCGCACCGTAATGACCTTTAATATAAATAGCGCCTTTACTACCATAAAAAACGATATGATCTTCGTTAAAACGAGGGTGTAAACCACCATGTTTAAACATCACAGAAACCGGTTTTTTAGCAAATTCGCTTTCTAATTGAGCTAGCACGTTATATGACCATTCAACGTTAGATTCGCCCCACTCTAATGATGGATCGTTAATATCTTGCGGGATGAAGTCGCGGCGGGTTTTAAAGTTATGAACGCCCTCAACAATAGGTGCTTTACCTAAGTCGTCACGTACTTCACCCATAATTGACAATATTTTTTCACCTACTACAGACGTTACAATCGACATCATATGCGTAAAGTTATTATTTAAACGACCACCCCCCTCTTCTTGACGATGTGACCAACCAAAGGGAATATCACGCTCTAAATTAAAGTGAGATATGCATTCAACTTCTAATGGCTCACCAATTGCGCCTGCGGCAACTAACCGTTTTGCGTGTAATATTTCAGGCATGTATCTAAAGCTTGAAGCGAAGGCTGTTTTCACCCCTTTTTCGACAGCTAATTTGTATAATTCTTTTGAAGTACTGCCGTCAGCTGTTAGTGGTTTATCTGAAAAAACATGACATCCAAAAGCAATCGCTTGTTTTATTGGATCAACATGCGCACCACCTGGTGTAGCAATAGACACAACATCAGGTTTGCAGTCCTCCAGTGCCTTTTGCCAATCAGTTCCTGAGTAAGGAATTGCCATATCTTTGGCAACTTGTTGCACAACACTTTGTGTTCTTCCTACTATTCCTACTATTTCTGCACCAGCATATCTAAAAGCTTCAGCGTGACCTTGACCTGCGAATCCTGTTCCATGTATTAATACTTTTACTTTGTTACTCATGTCTTAATCCTAATTCTTTTAAATTATTTATTGTTACAACCATTATTTTTATGCGCTACCAGTTCCAAAGAGTACCGTCTTCTAAACGGCTAATAGGCAAATACGAACGTTTGTATGGGTACTGTGCTGCGGCTTCTTCATCAAACTCAACACCTAAACCGGGTGCTTCGCTCATCATGCCCATGCCATTTTCGATAGTGAAGTTATGCTTAAATATGCGATTTAACGCTTCGTTACCAAAGCCAACGAATTCTTGAATACCAAAATTAGGCGCCCAAATATTTAAATGCATGTGCGCGGCAAAACACACAGGTGACAAATCAGGCGCGCCATGTGGTGCAGTTTTAACATTGTAAACACTGGCAAAATCGGTGATTCTTTTAAGTGCAGTGATGCCACCAGCATGAGTTGCAGCGACACGAATATAGTCAATCAACTGATTTTGAATAAGATCTTTGCAATCCCAAATAGTATTGTAGGTTTCACCAATAGCTAAAGGAGTGGTAGTGTGATGGCGAATAATTTTGTAGCTGTCTTGGTTTTCTGCAATAGCTGCATCTTCAAGAAATAATAAGTTGTATGGCTCTA
The DNA here is from genome assembly GCF_011378875.1 of Pseudoalteromonas sp. Z9A5. Taxonomy (NCBI): domain Bacteria; kingdom Pseudomonadati; phylum Pseudomonadota; class Gammaproteobacteria; order Alteromonadales; family Pseudoalteromonadaceae; genus Pseudoalteromonas; species Pseudoalteromonas sp. Z9A5. The sequence continues at coordinate 47,415 of NZ_WTLC01000025.1, read as the reverse complement.
ATAATTTACCTAGCTTTGCAGCTTCAATGGGGGTTAAACGACTATGAACATCATGCGTAAAATGTACTTCGTAACCAAAGCGTTCACGCGCCTTTTTGAATAGCTCAACAATTGAGTTAAAGTATTTAGCGGTTGACCACTCTTCTTCTGGGGGTAACGGACGGCTACCTTGTAATTCAAAGTAATCTTTTTTATCGCCTAGTACACCATAAGTTACTTTTAAGCCTGGGATGGCTGACTGTAAACGAATCGCTTTAAAACCACTTTCAATATGCTCTTGTGCTTTATCTAATGTATCGTCAATATTTTCACCGTTAGCGTGTGCGTAAAACGTAACTCCTTTGCGGCTTTTACCACCTAATAATTGATACACAGGTAAATTAGCAACTTTGCCTTTAATGTCCCAAAGCGCCATGTCTATTGCAGCAATAGCTGCCATTGTAATTGGGCCTTTTCGCCAATAAACACCTTTATAAAAGTATTGCCAAATATCTTCAATTTCTTGCGGATCACGACCAATCAAACAAGGAGCAACGTGTTCTTCTAAATAAGCAACTACGGCCATTTCTCGACCATTTACTGTTGCATCACCCAAACCATAAGTACCTTCGTCGGTGATTACCTTAACCGTTACGAAGTTTCTTCCGGGGCTACACACAAATACTTTTATTTCTTTAATTTTCATTGGTTTTCCTTGTATAGGTTACCAATCTTAAGGGTAACTAAATCGGTTTACTAAGCAATTATCTTACTGTTGTAAAATGACTTGGTCAACTAAATTTCTACAACCGAGCAAACCACAAACTAGATCTGTAGCCACCCTCTCCGATAAAAATATAAATACTGATGGGCATAAAAACATAACAAAATAATTTCAAAACCTTGTAGCGTTTCGGATCTTCTTTAAGGCTTTTATATGACAAAGGTCTAATCGTTAGAATGTTGACATTTGGTTAATACATGTTAAATTCGCTTAAGTAAATCGGTTTAGTAAAACGATTTGTTTGTGGTTTTACGCTTATAAACGATTTATTTAAATAAACACTAAATACAACATCACGTAGTAAAAGAGGAATTTATGAAAAATAAATTAAATAAAATAAGCTCTGTACTGCAAAACCGCAGATCACACACAATGCTTTATAGTGCGGCTTTGGCCACATTATTAGCGACCCCATCTGCTTCAGCACAAGAAGCTCAATCAACACAAAATGCCCCTGAATTAGAAGTAATAGAAGTTAGTGGGATCCGGGGGTCACTCTCCAGCGCCCTTTTAGAAAAACGCGATTCTAATAATCTTGTTGAAGTAATTAAAGCCGTTGATATTGGTAAGTTACCAGATCAAAACTTAGCTGAAGTGCTTGAAAATGTAACAGGAATACAAATCACCCGAACAGCAGGAGTAGGAACCGGTGTACAAATTCGCGGCACCAACGCTAATAGAACAGAAATAAATGGCGTTTCGACTGTAGGCTCAGGTACTGGTCGAAGTGGTATAAACTTTGAAGATGTTTCTGCAGGAATCATTGCCGAAGTTGAAGTGACTAAAGCTTCCGAGGCAAAAACGATTGAAGGCTCAGTAGGTGGAACAATTAATTTAAAAACTATCCGCCCTCTTCAATTAAGTGACACATTAGCAACTTTAAGAGTACAAGGTGAAAATAGTAGCCTGTCAGATGATAGTGGTTTAAAACCTAGAATATCAGGTACTTTTGGAGATAATTGGTACACTGACTTAGGTACTTTTGGTGTTGTTATCAGTGCCAACTATGCAGAGCAAGAAGCAACAGCATTTCGCCCCAGATCTGATCGAGACAACTCAGTAGCATCAAATAGCGGTGCTAATAGCGCTCAAGAATTTGATTTTTTGCCTATACAGTTTTTTGTTCAAGATTATGATAATTACGAATCTGAAACTATTAATATAGCCTCTTCTATAGAGTGGGCACCAAATGACAATACCAAATTATATTTTGATGCTGTTATTAACGATCAAGAACGCAGAGAAGAAAGCTCAAGAGTACAAGCCTCTGGTGTGAGCGATCTGATTAGTGAGTCAATTCCTACTGAATTTGAAAATGTTAATTTTGGCGTAATAGACGGCCAAAATCTAGGTTCTATTCAAGCTGCTGTTAAAGGAGTAATTCCGGTTGAAGATGGCGGTGCCGATCCAAATCTTCGTTTTTCTGGTGATACAAACTCACGTTTAACCAGAAGCGAAATATTTAGAATTGGTGGCGAGTGGCAAGGCGATAACCTTAAAATAAATATAGAAGCCTCGTCGTCAAAGTCAGATACAACTACGCCTAGCTTTAACTCGACTCTTAATTTTATTAATCCAAATGTTGCATCTAATGCATCGAATGAAAATGGCACGCCTTTTCAATATGATCTGACAGGCGGTTCGCTCGCATTTGGCATAGCATCAGGTGAAGCAAATGCACCAACAAGCGCTCAATTACTTGATCCAAGCAATACTGTATTACGTGATGTGGAAATAGGTAAAAGCACGGCTAAAAATCGTGAAGATGCATTTCGTACAGATTTTAGCTATTACTTCGACTCAATTATAACCTCAGTCGATTTTGGTTACCGTTATAGTAAAACATCAAGCGTGCAAGATACTGTTATTAGCAGTATTGGTTTAAGAAACATGTCTGACAGCCCATCTGGGGATCTATTTTCGGAGCTTTTAATTGCGGGTCCAACTAACTTTAACGACGCTGATGGAAGAGAGTTATTTGTCCGCGATTACCTACAACTTAATCCAGAAATTGTTGCTAATGATCAAGATAATGCTTTAGCTATATTACAAAGCGCTATCGATACCATTGGTGGCTCTATTGCGCTCAATGCACCAACATCAAGCTCTGACGGATTTTTTGATATTGAAGAAAAAACAAATGCGCTTTATGTGCAAGCTAATTTTGAATACCATATGTTTCGAGGCAACTTTGGTGCACGTTACCTCAAAACTGACGTTAAATCTGTCGGTAATTCAACCACTACAGATGCCAATGGCAATAACTTAGTTTCACAAATAACAACAACCGGTGACTATGACTTCCTATTACCAAGAGTAAACCTAAGCGTTGATTTAACTGACGATATAGTTATACGTTCGGGCTGGGGTAAAGATATTCGACGTCCTGATTTTGACGATCTATCGACCTCATTCACATTTGATACCAGTCCAAACCCTGCTGTGGCTATCGGTAATCCTAATTTAGTACCTGAGGAAGTTACTTCATTTGATCTTTCTGCAGAATGGTATTTTGCCCAAGCGAGTGTATTAAGTGTCGGTATATTCCATAAAAAGCGTAGTAACCTTCATGTTAGCCAACAAGAAGACCCTAGTGAAGACTCTACTACTGGGTATCGTGATTTAACAGATCCATGTGAAGCGGGTGGTATTTTTAACCCTATTGCAGATATAAATGTATTTGGACCTGATATTGGCGTAGGTGTATGTGTTCCCTTTGCGACCACTATAAACGACACAGGTGAAACCACGCAAAAAGGTATAGAAATAGCCGTTCAATATGACCTTGCAGGGTTTGAGGACGATTTAGGCTGGGCTTCTGGGTTTGGTATTATTGCTAACTATACTAAGCAAGAGTTCTCAGGTGGTGAAGCATTTGATACAGCAACTAGTCGTGCAAATGATATTTTTGCTTTAACAACAGGTATTGAAGGTATAAACGTTACCCGTGTGCAAGGGCTTACTGATTTATCTGAGAATGCTTACAACTTCACTCTTTACTACGAAAAATATGGTCTTTCAGCGAGAGCTCGCTACACATGGCGCGAAGCATATCGTTCAGAAGACTTTGGCAGCACAACAAGCTTCCCGTGGGGTTTTCCTGTTGTACAAGAGGACCGAGGACAACTTAATGCCAGCATTAGTTACGATATTAACGAGCAATTTAATGTGGGTATTGAAGCTGTAAATCTTACTGAATCAGATATAACACAATCATGTGTTAATGAAGGCGGATTACTTTGTTATCAAGGTTTAACAGAGCGTCGTATTACTTTAGGAGCCAGTTACCGGTTTTAATACAACACTGTAAAACTTTAAGCTCTGTGGTATTAGCAATACCTACCACAGAGTTTTATAACAATAAAATATCCGTACCTCACTAAACGTAAATCCCCTTTAAAACACCTCCAACATTACTATTATCAACTCACTGTTTATGTTGTTTGTAAGCGGCTCATATAAGCTTTTTTGTAGCGGTAAAACGGAATGATTTTGAGGAGCTCTTCGATGGGGATCATTGCGAAAGCCCAAAAAATAGAGACTTTAAAGTACAAAACTAATAATGCGCAAATTGGCAGCGATATGCTCCATTGCGTTATAAAATGAATTTTAAGAACTAAATTACTATTGCCCAATGCTCGAAGAATATTACCCGCAACGGTATTATACGCTCGAATAACGGGCAAAATAATATACAGAGGCATAATGACCATTAATGCTATTTTCGTTTCAGGGTCAATATCTGGATAAACGAATTCAATGCACTGGCTAAGCACAAAAAACAACCCTGCAATAATCACCGACAACGCCATTCCTACTTGTGTACAACGAGTAATAAATAACGTGAGATTATCGGTTTTGTTTTGCCCCAAAGCCTGGCTTATACTAATTGCCGATGCTTGAGCCCAAGCATTAGGAAATTGCGTGCCAGCACGCACCCAAGGAAAAATCAGAGTAATAGCAACAAATGAGAAAAGATCTAGCTGAGCAAACAACAACTGATAAACCGTTGCCCCAACTGAGAGAACAAAAAAATTGGCTGCAATAGGATATATTTCACGGTATTGCCCTCTAATTTCTGTCCAAAAATATTTGTGCTTAGGATATGTTAAATCAATTTTGTCATCCGTTTTTAAAGCAAAATAGAAAAATATCGCTCTTAATAAAACCGCAATCAAACTACCCCAAGCAGCACCCTCAACACCAAGCCCTTCATGTGCTGCAAACCCATTTATTAAAAAATAGCTGAGGACTGCATTAACCGGTAACTCAATCATAAAACCTTTTAGTGGCACCTTTGAATCGCCTTTACCATTACAAAAAGCGGTGCAAACTTGAGTATATGCAGTTACCACTACAATATATTTGGTAATTGATATGTACTTATCTGCTAGCTGCGCTAAATCACTGTCGTCAGTGATTGCAGCCACCAGCTCAGTGCTCCAAAAGGTTAAAATAAAGAAAAAGATTAATGAAGTAGAAACATTGATTAATAAACCAGACCAATAAGCAATTGCTAAATCGACCTTATTTTTAGATCCAAAAGCCCTGCCTACAAGTAATTGAATACCATTACCAATGGCAATCTCAAGCCCCAGTACAAATGCCACTATAGTCGTTGCAATACCCATAGCTGCAACGGGCAGCTCTCCTAGGGGCGCAACTAGCAATGTGTCAATCATCAACATCGACTGAACTAGCAATGCATTAAAAGCGAGTGGCCACGCTAATGCAAAGTTACGCCAAACATACGCACTGGGATTCATTGAGAAATTACCTTTATCAAAATAACTTCCAAAAAAGCTAAATAATTATGAGAAAGAGGATAAGTTGTTAGTAGGTTTACTGATTAATACATTGCCTATAATCTATATTACCCTCTTGTTACTCCGTTATTATACTCGCCGTGAACGACTAACAAAGGGGTTTAAAGCCGACCAGCCAGATCAACTAAAATAATAACGATTATTTGTGCTGAATTGCTTTTATGATAACCGATAGAAAAACATGTACCTGCCCTATTCAACAAGGCAGGCATAAAACAAATACTTGTTAACCTGAACTCTGGTTAACAGATTTACCAACGTATTGAATTATAGTGATATTTAAATTTATTACCCAGAGTTCGAGTTTGTTAGACTTAATCGATAGTTTGTAATTTGCTATCGACCCATCCATCCGCCATCAACCAATAAAGTAGTGCCATTTACATAACTTGCAGCCTCTGACGCTAAAAATACAGCGGGCCCTTTAAAGTCTTCAGGGTTACCCCAACGACCTTGTGGAATACGTGCCAAAATAGATGCTGAGCGTTCAGGGTCATCTCGAAGTGCCTGAGTATTGTCAGTGTTAATATACCCAGGTGCAATAGCATTTACATTCACGCCTTGACCCGCCCACTCATTTGATAGCGCCATAACTAACTGCCCTATCGCACCTTTACTCGCAGCATACCCAGGGACAGTAACTCCCCCTTGAAAAGTTAATAATGATGCAGTGAAAATAATTTTACCTGCACCACGTTCAACCATTTCCTTACCAATTTCGCGACTAAGGATAAACTGAGAATTTAAATTAACATCAATTACTTTATCCCATATCTCATCGCTGTGCTCTGTTGCTGGTGCGCGTAAAATAGTGCCTGCATTGTTTATTAAAATATCAATTTTAGGAAAGTCAGCTTTAACCTCTTTAATAAACGAGTAAAGTGCATCGCGTTCAGAAAAATCGCATTGATAGCCTTTAAAACTACGCCCTAGTGCGGTTACTTCTTTTTCAACGTCGGAATCTTGTAACTCCAAGCTGGCCGAAACCCCAATTATATCGGCTCCAGCCTCTGCAAGCCCCAGTGCAATTGCTTTACCAATCCCGCGCTTGCAACCTGTAACGAGAGCCGTTTTGCCTATTAAACTAAATTTTTCTAACATTATTACTTTCTCCTAATCGTTATTTATAGCGATTAACTATCCATAAATCTAAAGTGCAGCCTTTGCTATAAATATTTAACAAACACCATCGTAATGTGTTGTTTTAACAACATTACCTGCCTTGTCTTTTAATATAGACACCCATTTAGATTTTGATTGAATATCCTTGTAAGCTATTTTATTTTCATTAGAGAAAATAAACGTTTCAATATGATCATTCGAAGTCACTTCAACACCAATAAAACTATCGCCTTTAATAGGCTTAACTAAAATCTCGCTGCTCGAATCGCTTTGAATTGCATCTTTAGGCTGAAGCACATTGAGGAAATAACTATTTTTATTTTTTTCAGGATTCTCAATTAATAATGTTTTTAAACTAATTCGACGAATATCATCTGGTCGTTGCGGCGTCATTATTTCTTCAACTAGGGTTTCGTCAACGTTAGTTAAGCGGATTTGTGGAAATACAGTAAATACGTTAAGTGCACCAGCCCCATTTATAATTTCAAACTGGTCTTGGCTTACTTGATTTGCATATCTTTCTGAGTGCATTCGCCATGTATATATGTGTTCTAGCTCACTTTCTAGCTCATCTAAAAAGATAAAATAACCACATTCACTATTAATAATATGTCGGGCATTACGTGTTAGTTTCATCTCTGGGTAATACATTTTACTCGATTCGCCAACAACATAGGTATAGCCATTATCATTAGAAAACGCTTCTATTTTTGCTATCGCCTCCTCAGGTACGTCTCTCCATACGTTATGAATACCTTTGCAATTTAAATCAAATAACTGTGGGTCACTTAAATCACCTTCCTCCCATATTTTTTCACCAACGCAACCAGTCCCGTCAACCGTAATTAAATTATGTACCTCAGCTTTAGATGTTCGATTGTAGCCCTCATCAATAGCTAAAGCCGCTCCATTATGAATTAATATAAAATGATTAAAATCAACATGATAGTGAGTTAAACTGCGTGTTTTCCAATCATTTTCTTTATCTAATTTCCAGCTTATCTCCCATTGTTTATGTCCCCCTGCTGGGCTTGATTTAAAAGAAAGATGCGTTGCATCAGTATCCCAACTAGAGCGTATAACAACGAGACCAAGATCAGGAAAGTACTTAGTTAAAGGCAGGCTTTGCGGTGACTTTTGCTCTATTTTTGGATTAAACCAAATAAACTCCAAAAAGGCTTCAGGTAAAATACCAGGGAAAATTTTGCTCTGATAAGCTTCTCTAAACAAGAACTTGGTTCGTACCATTTCACCTAGCCATTGCGCCTGCTCATTATTATATTCTGATGCTATTTTGTAATAGGCTGAAATAGAGTGAGAGCTTCTTCTATCATGCACATCTGCAAAGTTAATGTTTTCTTCCCAATTAGGTGCTGATTGATAAATACGATAATCAAATGAATTTTTTAAAAAGCCTGCTTCAAAGTAATTTGGTCCACCATCTTCACGAATATAATCAGCAGCAGACAGGAAAAAGTTAATTGCGTACCTCCAATAGCCGGTGCCTTCGTAGTTAGATCCATCCTCTGGCAGGTATTCAAATACTTTTTCGAAGTTATCTTTTATTTCATCAATCCATACCTGCGCCCCAGAGTGTTCAGAGCGGATTGCATAAGCTGTGGTTAATAAACCTGAATAATTAATCCAGTTATGATTTTGCCAATAATTAGTAGACCAACAATGACCTAGATTGTCTTGACCGTAGTCAAAAATTTTATTGCCCTGCAAAATCAATTTATTAAGAAATTTACTACGCTCTTCATCTGTTAAGTGATCTTTTAACCAATCATAAGACAGCCCCAAACCGTACAGCAACCACGATGCACTTAAATCTACATCAACTAAAAAACCATAGCCCCATACATCGTAATCAACCGCTGTAAAAATCCAACGCTTAGCTTCTTGCAAATAATGGTCTTGTTCTGTTAATAAATAAGCCAAACTTAAGTTTGCAGCAGCCATTCCTATATAAGTAATACTCGTATGGGGATGCTCTGTTGATAAAACTTCATCTTCATACGAACGACATTGCTCTAACAGTCGAGTTAAATGTTCTTTACGACACGTTTTTAGATCTGCTTTTAATACGTCAAGCTGGTCGTTAATAAGTAAGTAATTCATTGTTAAATCCTGTGATCAAAAGTGATAATAAGTAACTTTTTGAGGAAATAATCCTCATCATTTTATTTGTGATGCCACACCTTTGGTTGTAACAACGGGCTCTTTACCCGCTCTAAGCATTAATATACTGATTACTCCAATTATCACTGCCAGTACCAGAATAACTATTCTGCCCTCTAGTGGGTTTGGGATAATTAACATCAACGCTATAAAACCGGCTACCGCAATACCAAAGCGCCCAATTGCTGTTAGCTGGCTTAAATCATTGCCTTCACCAATTTCTTTTTCAAAATCGATAGGCGTTTTCATTTTAGTAAAAAACGTATCAACCATTTGACGATGAGTAGAATTTTGACTTGGTGCAAAAAGTGTCGATATTAAAAACCCAAATGTTCCAGAGCCTAAAACACCGAAAAACTGCTGTTGAAAATTCCATTCAAAACCATCGCTGTATACCTGTGAAAAACCAAGGTAACTAAGTGGTACTTCAAAAAACGCTAGACTAGAAAAAATTAACGCGCACCCTATAGAAAACAGGGCTGCCCACCACGGCGTTTGTCGAATAAACATACCCAAAAGCAAAGGAATTGTAATTGGCATAGAAAGTAAGGTGCCTACTTGCAACATGATTTCGAATATTCCTGAACCATCTTGTTGAGCAAAATAAAGTGCTAATAAAACAATTAAAAACCCCATTACCCACGTTAAAGTACGTCCATAATTTAATAGCTCAGACTCTCCTTTAGCTTTCCAACGTAATCGGCGTGAGATTTTGGGGTAAATATCTTTGATTAATATGGCAACATTAGTGTTGAGTCCTGTATCCATAGAGCTCATTGTTGCAGCTAGAATCGCAACAACAATTAACCCCACAAGCCCTACAGGTAATAAGCTAATACTTGCAACCGCATAACTCGCCTCTGCAGGTTTAGCAATGTCGAAAGCCATAACCAAATCAGGATATAAAAGCCGAGCAGTAATAGGTGGTAAAAACCAAATAAAACTCCCCAGCAGCATTAACACGGAGCACAGCAAAGCTGCTTTTTTGGCTTCTCGCCCGTCTTTTACAGAAAAATAACGCGGTGCTGCATTCATAGAATTAAATACGATAAATTGTTTTGCCATCATCGCGCTGGCCCAGCCCCATGTATAAGCTCCACCGAAAAGCGTGGCTGAGTTGATCATGCTGTATTCTTCGGTTAAACCTTTTTCTTCAATTTTAACAAATAAGTTATCTACCCCTCCAAGCGCATCTAAACAAAGGTAGGCAACAATTAAAGTAAGTGGCACCAATATCAAACCTTGTAAGAAATCAGTAGCCATAACAGCCCAACGTCCGCCAGTTGCAGAGTAAAGAAGCACAACAACACCACATACAACAATGACGTAATTAATATCGTAGCCAAAAACGGCTGAACAAAATATTCCTAAACCGTAAAGTGCCATAGCCGAATATAAAATACGGATTGGTACTTCGTAATATGCGTAAAAATCACGAGTTTTCTCCCCAAAACGACCCGCAATTGCTTCTGGAAAGGTGGTTACTCTCATTTGGCGCAACCAAGGTCCCATAAATAAATAGTTAACGAAAAAACCAAGCACATTACCAAAAAAGATAAACATAGCCGAAAATCCAGACTCGTACGCAATGCCAGCAGCACCGGTGAAAGTCCACGCACTAAAAGCACTCATAAAAGCACTACTACCAACTAGCCACCACGTCCCTTTACTGCCTCCTTTAAAATAGTCATCCGTATTGCTCGAAAACTTTTTGAAAACAAGACCGACTATAATAATCAGTAAAAGGTATCCAACGATCACTAGATATTCAACATTCGAAATTTCCACTTTTTCTGCCTTATAGTTATGTTTAATTTAATTGACAATGGAAAGTAAACCCATTTACTAAATCGGTTTAGTTGATTAAATTATCATAATATTGCAGAATGTCAACATTCAAGTATTTAGACTTTCGTAGAAAATATACATGCAAAAAACAGTAAGATTGATCGATGTTGCAGACCTTGCCGGCGTTTCAAAAAGTACAGTATCTCAATACCTTAATGGTCGTTTTGATTACATGTCAGAAAAAACAAAAGAACGCATAAAGTTGGCTATAGAAGAACTTGATTATGTGCCAAACCCTATTGCCCGCAGTTTAAAAATGAATAAAACAAAAACAATAGGCGTAATTGTAAGGGACATTACGGGCTTTTATACAAGCCGCACAATTAGAGGGATTGACGACTATTGTAAAAAAAATGACTACAACGTATTAATATACAATACGGATGTCGATCCGCAGATTGAAGCTAAGTCTTTAGATACATTGTACCAATTACGTGTAGACGGAATTATCATTGCTTCATCAGGTCAAAATACAAAATTAATTGATAAATACATTAATAACGGCTTACCTATTATTCATTTTCAGCTAGAACATGATGGCAACGAAAAAAATATAATTGTTTCCGATTATAGAAAAGCAGCATTTGAAGCAACTGAATATTTAATAGAATTAGGGCACAAACGTATTTGTTTTCTTACTCAAGATTTTCAAAGTATGAAATCAAGACAAGATCGTTATTTAGGCTATGTAGATGCTTTAGAAAAATACAAAATTCCTGTTGATGAACAATTAGTTCAATATTGGGATCGTAAGTTAGGTTTTCAGCAAACGCCTAAAAGCATGCTTGAAGCGACTAACCCACCAACCGTATTTTTTACACAGCATTTGCCTATTACTACGGAGCTATTAACTGCTTTTAATAACGAGAATATCTCAATACCTGAAGATGTTTCATTATTAGCTTTTGACGAATTGCCTATGGCAGAGTATTTAAAAGTACCTATTACAGTAATAACTCAAAACCCTTATGAAGTAGGTAGAGAAGCAGCAAAGCTATTACTTGATAACATTAACGACAATGAAACGCCGCCTCAAAAAATTATTATTCCTTGTTCTTTTATTAAAAGAGACTCGTGTAAAAGTATAGCGAGCTGACTTGGATTGTCGTTAGGAGATTCATGCTTATCTTGGATTTAAGTTAACGAGTAGTCCTGCTTGGGGTTTATATTTAACCTGAACCCCAATTAAGAGATTTCAGTGAGAACAAGGCAAATTACGTATCAATGTAAGTGAGTTCAGCACGGTTAGCGCTAAAAAAGCGCCTTGAGGTAAATTTATTATCTTGTACTCAGGTTACTTATTTAAAGCTAGAGATTATTTAAATGCAGCGTAAGGTTTATAACCTAACGCTGCAAATAAAAAATCTATTTGTTAAGTACTTTAGCGTTATCGAAGCTCTAATAGGCTGAAGTACTTAAAGTTCAAAGCTCAGTAAATACTAAAACGTACTTACTGCTAAATCTAAATTACTCACCGCACACCCAAACTCTCTTACATTTACACGATAATAGTCAGTGTTCTTGGTTGCAGTAAGGCTAATTATAAACTCGTCTTGCTGTGCAACTACGCTCTGCTCTTGGCTTAAACACATAGCTTGAGTGAGTGAACGAAGTTTTGAATTAGTTAAAATTGTTCCAAAGCGTTGCACTGGTAATGGCGGTATTTTAATACTCGGGAGGGCTTGGTTAATGGTTCGTTGGCTTAGCGTATACTCGTTATTTGTAATATCGATTACGCTACCTGCAGGCCAGTACGAGTAACTGTATTTTTTACTACTCGTTTTAGTTTTACCTTCAGTTTTTCCCTCATTATTAGATGTTAAATGCACTACACCACTTTTACCTATTACGGTCATTAAATTACCGCCAGGGGATTTAATAACAACCAAAGCAGTATTTTCATCTATACCAAAGCCATTTTGCTTTACTGAATTATCAGCATTAGTTTTACTAAGTAAAGATGCGAGTCTAAACGTGCGATTTTGCTCACTAAACTCTGTATCAAGTACACCGTAATTAAAACTTCCTAGCCCACCTGCAAGATTGTATACAAGGCGCTCAGTATCAGTTACCTCACTATCAACGTTCGCTTTATCTATTTTTGGTTTAATCATGCCATCGCGAAGTGCTATAAGGCTTTTGCCACCGGTGATCATAGCCACTGTGTTTTTAGAATTTGCGCTCTCATTATCATCAATAATATTACCGCCACTTTGTATAGCAGTGCCCGCGCCCGTACTTACAATAACAGGACGTGATTGCAGTGCTTTAGTCCATGGATAAGGTTTATTATTTTGATCAAATAAAACACTACGCATTAAATCAGCATCACCGTCGTTAAACATAACTCCTGTTGTGTTTTTTATAAGAGAAACAAGTGCATCGCTTCCATTTTTACAAAGAGTAAGTTCTGCTTGGGTTAAATCGGGATAGATAGCATCTCGATTATATACATTCATTAAAGTGTTTCTAAGTGCAGGCAAGTTGTCGCACGAATTGCTGGTAATTGCTTTTGCAAGCGCAGGCGTTAATGCTAACCACTGCGTATTTATGTTAGGTAATGATAGTTGTGCTTGTACTAAATCGGCTGCTGCGTAAGGGTCGCGACTCGCCGCCGTAATAACCATCATGGTTGGGGCTTTGCTATTTACTTTTAAACTGCCAGATACAAATTGCAGAATATTATTTGTCGCCGTTTCATTATTAAATTCATTGTTTGCTTGTGCTTTTATACGTTTATTATTTTTATTCAGCAAAGGGGTTTCTAACATATCAAATATAAAGTTGTATTCTTGATCTGAAAGGTTTTCGAGTTGCTGGTTATTTATATCGCGCCAAAGCCATAATAAATCAGTTTTTGATATGTTTTTTGATTGTTTAAATTGTATTGCTTTAAGTGTTGTTAGTACCTCAGTTTTTGTTTCATTATTAGTGGGCCAATGCTGCATTATGTTTTTAATTTGAGGGTCATTAACCGTATATAAATTATGTAGCTTCCCTTTTAAAATGGACTCTTCTTGGCAGTTTTCAGGATTTACACTAGCGCATGTTTTAAGTTCTGAACCTACTAAAACCAAAGTTTGGCTTTGCTCTTGAGCAACTGCACTTATTGAAAAACCAGTACTAAGTAATGCAACTAACGCACTCAATAATTTAGGTTTTTGATCACGTAAAAATCCACATATCATAATGTTAACTCTAATAAAAAATGAAACTAATAACGAATAGTCTAACAGCTAGCTACTTTAGCCTAAATATATATTTATACATGCTAAATAATTTATAGAGTTATATATGTTTGAGTAAAGTCACTGGAAAAATTCATATTAAAATCTACACTTAATTTAAAATAGATTAGAACTTTACTATTCAATGCTAAAAATTATTATTTTTGTGTTATTACTTTTACCTACTTCGACCTGGGCTGATAATAATAAAATTATTATTGCTGCAGAAGACGCTTGGGCACCTTTTGCTAACCCAAATGGCACTGGAATGGCGCATGAAATTATAACTGCGGCATTCGCTACACAGAATGTTGATGTTGAGTTTCATGTGTTTCCGTATGCGCGTGTACTTCACTACCTAGATACAGGAACTTACATTGCGGGCTTTAATGTTCCAATAGATAAAATTACAGAACAAAAATACCTACTTGGCAGCACACCACTATACGAAGCCTATTCTGCGTACTATTACAATACGGATAAACCGTTAATAGCAGTTGATAGAGAAACCTTTAGTGGTGAATCTGTAGGTGTTGTTCGTGGGTTTGGTTATGGGCAACATCATATCGATTTAGTTTCTGAGCAGTATATATACGCCCAGCCAACAAGCTCCGATGAAGTTAATGTAAAACGTTTAATACTGGGAAGATTAGATAGTGCTTTAATATTTGTTAAAGTGGCTAATTTACTAAAAAGACAACATAAACTCCCTGACGAAATTGAATTAGCTTTTATCAATGAAAGCACTGATATTTATTTGGCATTTTCGAAATTGCACCCTAAAAGTCAACACTACCAGGTAATATTTGAAAAAGGCTTATTTGCTATAATAGCTAACGGCGAAAGAGAGCGTATAACGTCTAGTTATTAATTAAACCCTAATTTAATTAATAATAGCCCCCTCCCTCTGTATTACTTTTTATCTAAACAATACCTAAGCAACACCTAAGCAACAGCCAAACATATTTAAACAATGTGTTTATTGACCATAAGCTTTGTTTGAACTACGGTTGCGTTTTATTGTAGCAAAGGTGAAATATGGATTTTTCAACCGACGAACTCGACTTTTTCTCTGAATTATTTAAACCAGAGCAAAAAGCACTTTCTGCTCATAATCATATATTGACGATGCAAAGCAATGTGCCTGCAAGTATTGCCCATCTATTGAGTAATGCCAATTTAACATTGTTGGCAGAAGTGGCGCATTACCAACTTTGGTTTCCACTTCATTTAAAAATTGATACATCTGGAGTAATTAACCCAACTTTAAGTGCACCCGAAGTTATAGATACCAAGGGTACTCAACGTAGTTGGCGTTGGAGTCAATTAAATATTAAAAGCCAAGGATTTTGTATTGAATCAATATCAAGCACTGGGATATTTTTAAAGCCTTTAGCTAAAAATAAGCGCTTAAGTAGAGTAAAGCATATGCAATTTACTTTACCAAACGAAGAATGTATATCGATGGATATTGAGCCTATAAGGCAAAGTAGTGATGGAATAGCAGCAAAGATCACGCGTATCCATGCTGGTAAAGAACAATTAAGAACTTACCTCTTTGAAGAACATAAACGCCAATTTGCTAACTTATATAACCACGGACACTTGGTTGATAAAACAAGCTAGATCATAAATATAAGCTTACGCTTCATCAATTAAAAATCTCAATCCATACCTTTTAACATGATCGCGATAAGCATCTGCTGCCATTGGTTTTGCAAAGTAAAATCCTTGAAATTCTTTACAGCCCATTTGCGTCATTATTTCTACTTGATCTTGAGTTTCTACGCCCTCGGCTACACATTTTATATCAAGCTCTTCGCACATAACATGTATTGCTTTTACTAAGCTTTGTTGACGAGCAGAATTAGTTACTTGGCTTATTAAAGAGCGATCTAACTTGAGCTTATTAATTGGGTAATCAGCAAGGCGCGCAATATTAGAGTACCCTACCCCAAAGTCATCTACCGAAATTGTAAAACCCCACGACTGTAGTGTTTGCATAAGATTTAGTGAGTGAGCTTGGTTAGCCTCAAGAGAGGTTTCGGTAAGTTCTAGTTCTATTTGATGAGGTTTCACATCAAAATCGGCTAAATGCTTTACAAGTTTTGACATGAAATCGGTTTGACTAAAATCAATCAACGATATGTTTATTGCCACCGGTACATTAGGTATACCGGCTTTGTTCCAATCGGCAATTTGAGCACATACTTTTTGAATAATTAGGTCGGTTAATCGACTAACCATCCTGTACTCTTCTGCAATAGGAATAAAAACTACCGGCGATACATTACCAAGTATTGGGCTATTCCAACGCGCCAATGCCTCAAGACCTATACATTCGCCACCTGAGTTAACTTTAGGTTGATAATATACCGACAGAGCATTTTGCTGTAGGGCTTCGTCTAATAACATTGAAATTTCGTGTTTTTCTATAAAAGCTTGTGATTGTTTCTCGTTATAACCACTAAGAGGAATATTACAATTTGCAAGTTTAAGAGCTTCGCATGCATTACTGAGTACTATTGCACTGTTTTTTCCATCATCTAGGTATTTTGCAAAGCCAAATAAAAACGATTGCTGGCACTTAATACCAAGCACATTGTATGTTTTATCTAATGTGCTTTTAATTTGCGTTAACAGTTTATTCTGCAACTCACTTTGCAAATCAGCGCTAATAATAAAGGCAAGCTTTCCTGCACCTATATACGCGCATAAAAGCGGACCTTCTGTCATTGTTTTCAAACGTTTGTAAGCATTAATAAGTAATGTTTGGGAATCGGCTTTAGTCAGCTTTAAGTCTAAGTATTCATTATTTGCGCTTTGTGTAACAACGATATAAAAATCTTTTTGATATTTAGCGCTTAACTTATCGCATTGTATTTCAAAATATTCTCGATTTGGTAATTTTGTTTGTGAATCTCTAAAACGTAAACGTTTATTTTCTTGCTCCATCATCGATAAGTTTTGTTTAATGAGTTGCTCTTGCGTGCAATCATAAAAGTCATACACTCGGTAATTTGCACTCATAACGTACTGATAATTAGCTTGTAAATAATTCCCTTTATATTTCACAATCTGATTTTGAGTGTTTGGCTTATTATAATCAAGTGAAGGAAGTAAGCTTGATAGCTTTATATTTTTATCTTTAATGTTATTTTTAATAGCAAACATCTCGATAGCTTGCTGATTCAAATCACTAATAACGAAATTTTCATCAACAATTATTTTTGCTTTATTTGACTCAGTGAAAAGAGTTCTATATAGCTCATTTTTATCTTTAAGGTGGGTATTAGCTGTCATTATTGTTTTGTTTAAACGCTTAGCGGCAACAATCGTGCGCGCAACGGCAAGCGGAATACAAATATTAAAAAATAAAAATATTAATCCCGTAATGTATAAGTTTGCATCCGGTAATTGCTGTGCTATCCCCGTAACATCAGACAAATCTATATTTTTAGTAATCATATAAAAAGGGACTATATTTAAAACAGCATAGCTAAGCGCTGTTTTATAGCCCAACAGCATCAACGAAATAATGGGGCAAGAATACATAAACATAGAGCCTACTTTAGCGAGCTCTAAATCAGTTAAAAATAAGTTCATTGCGACACTAGCGGCAACAATTGCCACTAATAATGCATGAGCACTAAACACATAAAACCGTTTGCTTGCTATGAGCAAAATTAATACACTTACAAAAAAGCTAATTGTGAGTGCGACTATATAAATTAAATTTAATTCGATAGCGCTTGAGTAAGTGTGACATGCGATCCCAAAACACAGCAGCATTACTAAAGTAAGTGTTATACGCAGTGCACTTATTCGCCAATTAGCTATTTGCCCGTAAGGCACGAGTTGGTCATTTAATAAAAAAAAGTTACTTAAATAGTGCATAACAAACAATAATGGGGACAGATTGCGCAATTAAACCCCTATAGTGCAATTAAATCAATAAAATCAATGTAACCGAACTATTAACGCGACATTAACGGGTGTGCATCATTTGAATTGTTTTTATTTTAAACACCTGTTTCCCTTGTGTTTTTACAATTATTGTCTTTAATAGAAAAACCACTACACCTTAAAGTATCACCCTGTTTACTTTTTCGTTTACGCATTTCTCGTCCACATATTTCACAAATAGGGATCCGTGCATTACATTCTGTATTTACACACTGTGAGTATGTAGTTTTATCAATAGCAGGACCTTTACAGCCTTTACAGACCCGTAATTTAGTTTCGCAAATTTGCATGTTAGTGCAAGTATAGTAATTACCATACTGTCCTTTTTTAGGCATAACTAAACCATCACTACATGTACTGCACTGTCTTTGTTTTAGTTGCGACTTAGTAAACAATGCTGAGGCTATTTGAATTGGATAATCGTCATTTACTAATTCTTTTATAAATGCTGAACACGCATAGGGGTCAGCAATTAAATACGCTTTATGCCTAGCGCGCGTAATACCTACATACAGCAAACGCCTTTCCTCAGAGTGAGTAAAGCTGTCTTGCTCTGGTAATAACGACTCCACCAGCAAATTATTTTGATTATCATTAGGAAAACCCAATTTACCTTGCTCTAAACCAATAATTATACAGTAATCAGCTTCAAGCCCTTTAGCACTGTGCAACGTCCAAAAATGTAATTTATTAGTATGCTTTTTATTTTTTAAGTGTTGTTGCACGCTATTAAGCATGTACCGGTATCGACTAAGTACCGCAATACTTGCTGTTGCATCATTTTTTTGAATAGTACTAATCGTTTGCTGAACTTTTATTTCAAGTGATTTAGAGCCTTTATATAAGTCATCTAATAAAGTAACTTGAGGAGTGCTTACTTGCGTGTGGGTGGAAATATGCTTTTTATATTGCTCTGGGTTTTGCATTACAAAACGCCCTGCCACATCACTTATACTGTTGTTATACCTAAATGTTTTTTGCAGCATAGTTAGGGAGTGGCTTCCAACCAATTCATTAAAGCGCGTAGTAAGAGCAAGGTTACCACCTGAAAAGCGATAAATAGCCTGCCAATCATCACCTACCGCAGTAAAGCGCACACCTTGCCCTTTATTAATAAGCGTATTTAAAAAAGCCATACGCGCACCCGATATATCTTGAAACTCATCAACTAAAATATGACTCCAAGGCACATCAAATTCACCTTTTTTTACAGCTTTAGTGGCATGAATAATCATATCGTCAAAATCAATGGCGTTTTGCGCACTTAGCTCTTGCGTGTAAGCATTATGAATAGCTGTAAGCATGCTTGCATAACGCTGATAGTTTTTAAGACTACTTTGCTTTATACGCTGCTTTATTTGCGTATTATTGAGTTGCTCAGCCCTTATGGCTTGCAAACACTTTAAGTATTTTTCAACCCCTTGCTGTAACTGCCCTGAGTTATTTAACGTGGTTAATACTTCGTCATCGCTCAAGGGAGTAAGCGCAACACTATGTTGCTTTAAAAGTGTACTTAAACGCTGTTCTAACTTGCCTTCAAGCCAATTGTAATGAAAGGTTTCGAGCAAAGTAGTGCCATTGTTTTTATGTAAATCACGCTTGAAAGCTATTTGCTTGTTATAGCGTTTTTTATTTATATCAGCGCGTGTATTACCTTTCCTATCAATACCAAAGTGCTCTAGATAAATATTGTATTTTGATAAGTAAAAATCAGGATTATATTGCACATTTGGGATTATGTTTTCTCCTGATAAACCCTGCTTTTTTTTATAGTTTGGCTCGTACTCGTGATCAACCGAATGTAAATATAACCAATTTGAAATAAGTAGTTCTTGATAGCTCTTAACTTTATAGCCCGCAAGGCTTTGATACTCGTTATCTCGTATGTAACGCTCGTAAGCTGCACTGCTTTTAAAACTAAAAATATCGACAGGCTCGTGAAGTAAATCTATAAATTTTTTTAAAAATTTGGGGTCAGTTTGTATTTGTTTAGTAAGCCATGCCGTTAACCAGTTTTTTTGCTGCAAGTCATCAGTAGCAAATGTAGAAAGTTCAATAGGCTTTTTAGCGCTTTGTAATAACTTTAGTCCTAACGCGTGAAACGTTAAAATAGTCGGTGGTTTAGTATTTAAATTGACGTGCGCTGCGCGTTTAATAAAACGTTCTTTTAGCTCCTCTGCTGCCGTTTTATTATAGGCAAGCACTAATATTTTCTCTGGTTTAGCTACTTCTCGCGCTATTAAATCAAGTGATTTAGCCACCATAACTGACGTTTTACCTGTACCTGCTGCTGCTAGTACTAAATTTTTATCGTTATCGCGTATAACAGCTAAGCGTTGCTCTGTTGTTAGCGGGTTAGACTCAACACTATTATAAAAGTCATCTCTGAGGGTAAGCTGCTTTTGTTCATATTTATGGCGTAACTGCGCTACAGCGTCTGCTGTTTTTGGTGTACTACCTAAAATACTTAAAAACTTTACACTAACGGGCGTTAAATGCTGCTGCCATACTATTTGGTTATGTGCGTAATCTTTACTTAAAGAAAAAACAGCTTTATCCAATATTTCAATGGAACTATCGCGTAAAAACTCATCTAAAGAACAATGCTTTAAAAGTGTTTTAGCGTTATCTATTTTTTGCTCTAGTGTATTTGCAAAATGTTGATTTAACGCTTTATTAAGCACGTCTGCTTCGGCTTTATTTAAAAAGCTAATACATGTGTTGTTACGATCACTTAAATTAATTTTTGCACTAAACAAGCTATTTTGCAGCACAGTAAAGTTACTAAAATCGCTTAATAAAAATTGCTGCTTAGTGTTATCTCTAAAGTAGATAACAAGCATTTTTTGCTCAATATTTACCTGCTTAATACGGGTAAAAAAACGACCTAACCAACTTGGTGTGGCAATATACTGCGCCATAATACTCAATACAAAAACAGACTATAAAGCGATTGTAACATACTCTTTTATAATAAATTTACTCATAACACAGGCTACTATTTCACTAAAAAAAGAATAACGCAGTTTGTTTAAATCTTTTATTTAAAATTTATTTTACACTTGTTAACAAATTTAAACATTTATAAATAATGCTCTGTGTAACAATGCGCTCACAAATGAAGGAGCTTACATGTTAAAAAAATGCTTTGCCCTAGCGACTATAGTTTTAATTTTATGCGCTTGCATATCAGAAACAGAGTCTGACTTAATAAAAACAAAAGGGATATGGGCGGGTTTTGAGCTTGTATCTGACGGAAATCGTACTCGCGTTAACGCTGAGTTAAATGCTGGCGACGCTAACGGTTCAAATATTGTATTAAGCGATAACGATGCACTGCAGGTAATAATAAGAAACACGGCTGTTGAACTTAAAAAAGATACCGACTTTTTAGACGTTGATTACCAAGCGTCTATAAATATAACTGACGATAATGAGCCGTTTGATCTTTTATTTAATCGTGATAATAAAATAAATGCACACTCAAGTGTTGAACTCCCACTTAATTTTATTATTTTAACACCAAGTAACGAACAAAACTTTAGATTAAATAACACGATAACCGTACAACTAGACGGTACTGATCCTAATAGTGTGAGTAGTATTGAGTTAATCAGTAAGTGTACAAATAGAAACGGCGAAACATTAATACAATCAATGCTCAGTGAGATTAAATATTCTAGTTACTCATTTAAGCTAAACAGCTTAGCTATGTTTAACAACGCGAAAATAGATAAAAGTAAAACATGCAATTTAACTATTATGGTTGAACGAGTACGCTTTGGTGCTATTTCAGATGAATTTGCAAGTCAAAGTTATATTCAAGCAAAGCAACAGCGCACAATAAACAATATGACTTTAACGTTTTAATTTGCACGCTATTTTACTCAGCGTTAAGCTATGCCTTTATTAAGTAATTTTACCAATTGCATTTAATACTTCTTCTCTATGTAGGAGCTAATTGCAATTGATATAAAGGTTTATTATGACTAACAGCACATACTCTATTGGCACACCTGGCAAAAAATGGAATGACAACGATAAAGCCCAGTGGTTAACACGCCAAAACATTAAACGCAGTTACAAAAACGAAGTCGTAACGCTAATTAATGACCTTAAAAACATATTAAATATAGAGCAATACGGCGAACTTAATTACGCCGCTGGCATTTACCCATTATATATATTAAAAACACCTAATTTTAATGTTAATAAACCAACTGTTTTAATCACCGGTGGTGTACATGGCTATGAAACCAGTGGCGTACATGGCGCGCTTAGGTTTGCTAAGACATCGGCTATGCAACACTCAGAGCAGTTTAATATTATAATTGCACCCTGCATTAGCCCTTGGGGATATGAAACTATAAACCGCTGGAACCCAGACGCCATTGATCCTAACCGCTCATTTTACGAGGGCAGCCCAGCTCAAGAATCAGCAGCTATTATGGCGTTTGTAAAATCATTAGGTACTGACTTAGTCGCTCATATTGATTTACACGAAACAACCGACAGCGATAACAGTGAATTTAGACCCGCACTCGCTGCGCGTGAAGGCACTACTAATACTAACTGGAACATACCTGACGGGTTTTATTTAGTTGCAGATAGCAAAAAGCCTGAGCCGGAGTTTCAAAAAGTCATCATAGAAAGCGTTGCAAAGGTAACTCATATTGCACCGAGCGATGAAAACAACCAGCTAATAGGCGTACCTCAAGAGCAATTTGGTGTGATTAACTATGCTGCTCGAGAGTTAGGTTTATGTATGGGCTTTACTGATGCACCCTATGTAACAACAACAGAGGTATACCCAGATAGCCCAACTGCTACAGATGAAGAATGTATATTGGCACAAGTCGCCGTTATAACGAGCGCGCTAAATTACATTAAAACCTCTATATAAGATTAATCCCCACTTCAAATACGGGTATTCATTAAATTCGATACCCGTTAAAACAACTATGTACAAGTAACAACTTAACAACAAAAAACAACCCAAAAGAACTGGTTTTATTGAGTTTAAAAGTATAAGGTTAACTTTCCCTCAAATTTAAGGAGTATACATTGGGGTTTAAGAATCAATATGGACAAGTAAGTCTTTATACTGAAAATAACGTTGTTATAGCTCACTTTACGGGGTACATCACCTCGGCGCTTCTTCATGCGTTTAAAATTGAACTATGCGAAAAAATAAAATCCCTCAAAAATCGACCTTGGGCTTATATTAGTGATTCTTTCGATGTTTTAGCTGCAACACCTGAGGCAGAAAAAGAAATGATAAATATTAGCCGTTTAATGGCAGCAAATAATTGCCTAATTAGCGCGTTTGTACTCACATCCGCTATAGCTATAAATCAAATGAAGCGTATTTTAAAATGCGCCAAAAGAAATGTTAATTTTAGTGAATGCCTGTTTACAGATTTAGATAGCGCAAAGCAGTTCATTTTTCACAACTTAAAAAGTAAGCAGGTCAACTGATATAAAAATTGCTGACCTTACTTTATCAATCTCAGTTTTTATAAAACTGACTGTCTTTGGTTATCGTAATGCTGGCGTCTTCTTGCGCTGTTACAATAAATTGTAACTTACTCACTTTACGCTCAATATCGTAACCATCGGCTGTTACAGTAACGGGTACTCTTTTCATCGTCCCAGGCTGTACAAGCGTAGCTCTGGGACTTGAGAGCGTTGCCCCTGGCAAACCCTCTATGGCAATACTGTAATGCAGTGCTTGCTGTGTTTTATTAATAATAGTAAGTGTGTAAGGATTTTCTACTAAGCCCTCGTAGTTCACTCTGTAGAGCGCATTCCTATCTCGTAGTACTGAGGCTTCTATTGGTGTACGTTGCAGCATCCATGCAAACATAGAAATGATTAACAAAGCTGTTAATGCGCCGTACCCTACTAGCTTTAATCTAAATGGATTGGTTTTGCCTCCCTCCATTTGTTTTTCACTGGCGTATTTAATTAAGCCTTTTTCGTAACCAAACTTATCCATGGTGTCGTCGCAGGCATCAATACATAAGCCACAGTTTATACATTCATATTGCAAGCCATTTCGAATGTCTATTCCTGCAGGACAGACCTCTACACACAAGTTACAGTCTACACAGTCACCTAAGTTAAGCTCTTTTGGATCTGCTTTGCGTTTACGTGGTCCACGGTTTTCACCTCGCTCGCTATCATATGTAACAAGTAACGTATCTTTATCAAACATAACAGCCTGAAAACGAGAATACGGGCAAGCAATTGTGCACATTTTTTCGCGTAAAAACCCTGCATTGCCATAAGTACAAAAAGCGAATAAAAACACCCAAAAGCTCGTTATACCTGACCATTCAAACGTAAACATTTCCATATACAAACTTTTTGCCGGAATAAAATACGCCATAAACGAGGTGGCGGTGAAAACTGAAATAACAATCCACGCGCTGTGCTTAGTTATTTTTTTGCGCCAAGTGCTTAGCGTCCACTGTGATTTATCTAATTTAATTCGCTGATTTCGAGTGCCTTCTATGCGTTGCTCTACCCACGAAAACATGAGCATCCATATAGTTTGCGGGCACGTATAACCACACCAAACCCGACCAAGCCAGTTAGTTACAAAAAATAATGCAAAAGCCCCCACCATAAATAGCAGGGCTAAAATCATAAAATCCTGAGGAAGGAGTGTTAGACCAAAAATAGTAAAGGTTTGCGTTGCCACATCAAGCAGCACAGCTTGTTGTCCGTTATATTGGATCCACGGTATTGCAATAAAAGTTAGCATTAACAGCCAACCTAAATTACGGCGTATGCGCTGAAAAAATCCTTTTTGCTCGCGGATATAAATTGGCCCTTCGGTGTTATAGGGCTTAATGATCATGTCTTCTTCTTTAATATCAAACTTCATAGTACTTGCTTCATAATGACGGGTATTAAGCAAGTACTTGCAACTTTCAGACCAAGCTGAAACTTTGTTTAAACTATTGATACTAAACAGTTTATTTCAACGCAATAAAATAGAATTCGCGACATTAAACGCGCTTCGCGATATATCACGAATTTTTAGCAATTCCTAACTTTCGCATTTTTGAGCGTAGTGTACTCTCAGGTAAGCCCAATTTAACTGCTGCCCCTTTATCACCCGATATTTGCCAGTGCGATAACGCGAGAACAGAGGTTATATGGTGTTTTTGCGCCTCATCAAGCGTAAGTGAAGGGTTAATAACTACTTCACCACCCGCTTGCAAAGGCTGACTTAGCTGTAGTACAGCCTGATTAGATAAAATAGCTTCGCGTTCAAGTACATTTTGCAGCTCTCTAATATTGCCTGGCCAATCGTAGGCTTGCAGCTGCGTAATTGCTTTTTTACTTAGCCCTTTTAAATGTTTACCCAATCGTTTATTTAGCTGCGCAATTAAATTAGCGCATAAATAAGGAATATCCTCTTTTCGATCTTTAAGGGCGGGTACTTTTATTGGAAATACATTAAGCCGATAATACAAATCAATTCTAAACGTGCCTTTTTGTACCATTTCCCACAGGTCGCGGTTAGTCGCTGCAATCACTCTAATATTTACTTTTAGCGTATTGCTGCCACCCACACGTTCAAACTCTTGTTCTTGCAGGACTCTTAGTAGTTTACTTTGCGCCTCAAGTGGAAGCTCTGCTATTTCATCTAAAAACAAGGTGCCTTTATCAGCAAGTTCAAAACGCCCTTTACGGCGTTCATTGGCACCTGTAAACGCGCCTTTTTCATGACCAAAAAGTTCCGATTCTAGCAAACTTGGGGTAAATGCGGCGCAATTTACTTTTATAAAAGCTTGTTCGCTACGCTTGCTTAGTCGATACAAATTACGAGCTACTAATTCTTTACCCGTGCCATTTTCGCCAAGTATAAGCACTGTGCTGTCGGTTTCACTTACCAGTTTTATTTGATCTAACATGGTTTGAAATATATGACTTTGTCCAACTAGCCCTGAGTCTTGCCAATCTTCGTTAAGTTCTGCAATTAAGTAGTTGTTTTCATCTTTTAGCTGCTCACTTAAATGCTTTACTTGCTCAAGTGCCTCTTGCAGTGCATTTTGTGTTTGCTGTTGCAGTGATATGTCGCGAAATACCGCTACAGCACCAATTAACTCATCACTTTTATAAACAGGTGTTGAGGTGTATTCCACTGCAAATGAGCTACCGTCTTTACGCCAAAAAACTTCATTTTTAACTTCAC
Source organism: Pseudoalteromonas sp. Z9A5 (assembly GCF_011378875.1). Lineage (NCBI taxonomy): Bacteria > Pseudomonadati > Pseudomonadota > Gammaproteobacteria > Alteromonadales > Pseudoalteromonadaceae > Pseudoalteromonas > Pseudoalteromonas sp. Z9A5. Next base: position 21,273 of record NZ_WTLC01000025.1, on the reverse strand, counting down.
GACGTTTTCCGTCAAACATGGTGCAATATATTTGGCATTCATCAGCGGGATAAGGTGTGCCATCAGCATGAGTATGGTGATGATATTGGTGTATTTTTTTACCTAATAGTTCCTCAGCGCACCAACCTGTCATGCGCTCAGCGGCAGGATTAACAAACACCGCATTACCCGAGAGGTCAAAACCGTATATGCCCTCACCTACTGCGTTTAGCAATAGTTTAGGATCGTTTAAAAATTGTTTTATCATAAATGCACCTCGCGAAATATCGCGAGCATTATGGCAATTTTATACACTAAGCGCACTCATTACTTAAAATGCACTCACGTGTAAATTAAAACGCTATAAATAGTGCTGAAATAGCATTTTTACATCGATTTTTGCACCTAGCCTTGCGGCTATTAAATAAAGTCCTGCAAGTTTTCGGTGAATAAACAGCGCATCAACGGGCGGTGTATGCCATTGCTGAGATTGCCCACTAAGAGCAAGCCCTGCATTTTTAATTTTGAGCGCTAGTTCGCTATTTTTAAAATCAAATTCCCCTTCTGCTCTCAGTGGCTCGCACGCCATTAAGAATAAATCAATGACGTTATTTTTATACTCATCAACTAAGTCATTTTTAAAATAACCAATGTGTGAAGCCGCTCTAAGTACACCTTCTCTGTTGTTTTCACTACCCGCTTTAAATAAAGCTAAATAAGCGCGGCTAAACTCGGTTGATATTTCTCGCGTTGCACCAAAATCAAATAAAACAATTTTTTGTGTATCAAGCTGATAATGAAAGTTGGCAAAGTTAGGGTCGGTTTGAATTAATTTAAATTCAAACATTTCTTTAAAAAACAAATCAATAAGTTGCTCTGCAACAAAGCTTTTTTGACTATCAGGTAGCTCTGTAATGCTCTCAATGGGCTCTGCTTTTATATATTCCATAGTAAGTACTTGTTGTGTGCTGTGCTCTGGATATACGCTAGGCACTTTAAAGTGGGTATTGCTTGCTAGTGCATTTTTATAACGTATTAAGTACTGAGCTTCCCGCTTATAATCAGCCTCGGCTAATAACTGCGCCTTAGCCTCACCAATAAGTGGTTTAATATTAAGATCTTTTGGCAATAATCGAGAAATCGTTAATAAAGAAATAACGTTATCGACATCACTTACTACACTTTTTGCAATACCCGGGTATTGAATTTTAACAGCAAGCTGATCGCCATTTTCTTTATAAGCTAAATGAACTTGCCCTATAGAAGCCGCTGCAAAAGGCCTTAACTCAATATGAGAAAAGCGCGCTAGCCACTCATCCCCCCATTGCTCTTTTAACACCTCAACAAGCTGCTTATGAGGCATTGGATTCGCGTCCGAGCGCAGTAAAGCAAGTAACTGAGCCAATTCAGGACTAAGTAAATCACCGGCATCCATTGAAAGTAATTGCCCGAGCTTCATTGCAGCGCCACGTAAATGAGATAGCTGTGTGGCTAGCTTTTCAATATTTTTAGGTTGTAGTAGCAAGCTTTTATTGTCCCAACCTTTACCGGTTAACGCGCTCTTAGCGCCATCAACTAACATATTGGTAGCAACACCTGTGGCAAGTGAGCCTAATTTTGCAAAGCGAGAAAGCCGAGAAGTGGGAACAGTACGAGGAGCCGCCATAATATTAAAACCTAATTAGCCTGAAAGTCAGGCTAATTAATACGTATATTGTAAGTAGGTAGATCTACTTATAGACGAGGTACTAGCTTAATTGCACCTTCAACCACTTTCATATCAAGTGGAAGCTTACTAAGTAGCATCATTTTAGGGTCATCCATATTTAATGTATAAACAGGGTTAACCGCTAAAAAAGCATTAATAACATCCATTGCTTGGCTATCAAGTGCACCTAAATTACCTTTAAAACCACCGGCATCAACACTCGAATCAAGTAACTTAATATTACGTAAAAATACCGCTTTTTTCTCACTGTCGTAAAATGGGCTGCCTTCAATTTGTAGCTTTAAACGCACTGGGTATTTAAGTGCGAATGCATTAATTTCAGCGCTTGAATCGGCACCAAGCACAACAACATCGCGGTTATCAGGTCCAATATTTACACTTAGGTCGTTTACATCAAACTGAACCGGTAAACCCATTAAGCTTACTTTTTCACTTAACTTTGGTAATTGCTTACCCAGTACAGACTCAACCTCAGAGTTAGTAAATGAATATACTGATATGCCTTGCGTGGTATTACAGGCTGTTAAAAATAACGCTGCAATAATAACTAAAATTCTCATGAGAACCCTTTTGTTTATAAATTAGTGGTACATAAAAAAGCCGCTATTAAAGCGGCTTATTAAAATAGTAACCAGCACATATTACGCTGGTTTTAGTACATTAAGCTGCAAGTGTCGCTTTAAGTCGCGTTAGTGTGTCAGGTTCAACTGAACCAGCACTGAGCGCTAATAACTGTTTTAAATAATAGTTTAAATCAGCATGTTCGCCACGATGTTTGTCATCTAACATGGCTACTTGTTCTGCCATTCTAAGTGACTTATCTGTTGAACTTACGTTCGCTAATATTTCCATGCGCGTAATAAGTTGATCTGTATTTAATGCTGTTTTAAGCGGTGCTTGATACTGACTTGGTAACGCTTCATTGTTTTCAAGTGCTGTAATTAATGCATCTAAATTAGCTTGCTCTGATTTGCTTGTAAGCAATGCAAGTTTATCGTCAATAGCTGCTAGTAGCTTAGTTACTTTTGGCGCTAACGATCTAAATTGCGAGTACCCTTTCACTTTTGTTTCTAGGTCGTGCAACTGTGCTCTTTGATTTACATCGCTAAGTGCTGCTTCAAGTTCAGCAAGCTCTGCAACTGCTTGTTTATCTGACTCATTTTGGTCAAGTTTTTGCTGCTCAAACTCACTACTACGTTTAGTAAATGTTTCATCGTTAAATTGACGAAATTTTTGCCATAACGCATTTTCAGCTTTTAAACCTGCAAAACCAATTGTTTGCCATTGCTGCTGCATTTGCTTCAACTCTTGGCACGCAGCGGCTAAATCATCGCTTTGTGATAATTGCTGCGCTTTTTCTACTAGCTCATTTTTAAGCGCAGCATTACTTTTATGAAATGCGTTTAATAAAGCCAGTACTTGTTGTTGCTCGCTTTTATAACGATCGTTTAGTGTACGGTATGTTTTAGGGTCAACTTTACCTACACTGCGCCACGCTTTGTTTAAACGATTGTATTGGCCTTCATATTGCTTCCAATCAAAGTCATCCTCAACCGTAGGCTGTAAATGAAGCGCGTGCATGTCGCTAATAATACTTTCGCGTTGTGCTTTTGACGCTTCGCGTTGTACTTCTTGCTCTGCAAAGTAACTACGACAAGGTGCAAATAACAGCTCGATTTTTTCATCAAACTGTACGCCTTGTTGCTTTTCTTCATCTGTATCTAAACGACCTAACTCATTCCAACGTTTGCGTAGCACTTTTACTTGCTCTGCGCGTTGTTGTGGGTCAATACACTCTTCACTTACTAATGCACTTACTTCTTCTAATAAAGCTTCACGCTTTGGTGCTGCAGCGTATTTTTGCCAATCCTTAGCATCTGCAAGTTGCGCTTCAAGTTCCGCTTTTATATTTACAAGCGGCTGTTGATATTGCTCAGTAAGTGTATTAAATAACTCTTCAAACCCTTTAAACACGCCAAAGGCAACATTAAATCGACCTTCTTCAATTAGGCGTTTAACATCACGAGCTTTGCGTTTTGCTTGGCTTTGGTTTTTTTCAAGTGGCTTAACTAGCTCATTCATTGGTGCTAAAAATTGCTTTTTATACGCATTTAACTGTGTTTTAAAGGTACTTTGCAGTGCACCATCTAAAATATTTAAATGATTACGCGCTGCTTTAAAGCCATTATTAAATTCAGTTAGAGTTGCATCGTATTGCGCTAAATCTTCCGCTGGTTTAATTTCGCATAATGATGCAAAAGCGAGCTTATATTCTTTAATCGCAGTTGTTAACTCAGGTAACTTAGCAACTTGAGTAAATAACTTTTCTAACTTGCTTACAGCAAGTTTAGATTGTGCATTATTAGCAAGTTCTGTTTCGCTAATAGCTTGCTTAGCTTGTGCTACTTTTGCATCAAGCCAATCTTGTTGAATTTGCTCTGGTGTTTCAAGACCTAGCTGTAACGCGTTTTCAATTTCTTCGCTTAAAGCTTCAACAGTTGCAAGTGCTAGCAATTGACGCTGTTGTAGCGCTAATTGTTGTTGCTCTTTGTCGTGTACAGCTTTTAACTGTTCTATGTGTGCATCTAGCTTAGTGGTAATCGAAGTGTATTTTTCATCAAGAAACTTAACACGTTCATCACTTAACCATTTAAGCTCAAGAGCTTGCCACTGGGCTATTAACTCGCCAGCTTGTGGATTTACAACACCAAAATCTGTTTTTTCACGTAAGGCATTTAACTTAGCTAAAATAACACGTGTTGCACCTTCCACTTCAAGTGGCATTTCAATTGCTAAACGCTCATTTTCAATATGCGTTTCAAGTGCTGCTTTTGCACCACCCTTTGCATGCTTTAATAATGGCTTAATTAATTGATGAGTAATAACAAGTTCAACTAATTGAGTTTGTAGCTCTTCGCTACCTTCTTTAAAGGCTTTTTCTACTAGTTTTGCATTTGCTAAACGCTTTAATAATTTAACGCGTACTTGCAGTTCTTTTTCTGCAAATGCTAACTTTTCGAGTGTTTTAACTGATGCAAAACGCTCAATATATTCATTTTTAATTTGCGGTGTTAATGAACTTTCACTATTTAAAACTGCATTAGATATTTGCAGATCTGCTATATCTTTTAATGCTTGATCTTGTTTATACGCTTTCCACCAAAGTGGTAAGTCATTTACTTTTTGCAGTGCTTTACGGCGTATTTCTGCTGAACTATCTTCTAGCGCTAATACATTTAAAATTGCTGCATCACGCTGTATATCAAGTTTTTCTATCGCATCAAGGCGTACTTGTTGCTTTGGGTGTTTCCACTTTGGTGTAAAAAGGTGCTTAAAGATCATGTTCACTAAACCTAGCTATTTCGTTGTCTGATTTAAATTCTTTTTGCAGTTGTGCTTTCGTTTTTTGAACCATTTCGCCATTTGTACCAATTGTAAATTGCTCATTTGATTGAGACACTTTTGCTTGATACAACATAACTAACTGCACTGTTTGTTGCTTTTGCTCATCTGATAAAACGGTACCATCAGGCCACTTACCTGTAGAAGCACCGTATTGCAAACGCTCAAATAGTTCTGGTGTAATATTTTGTACGAGATTATCGATATTCATGTCATTTTTTCTTTTTTAGAGTCACTAAAACAATGCGGTTAATGAGGTACCAAATACATCCCACGCCAATAGCGGCAGTGTAAGCATACCACTGAAGTGTTTTTTCTTGCGGTTGTAAAAAATACAAACAGAAAAACCCACCTAAAAATAAGATAAGCGCTAAAAAGGAGTGGTTTATAAACATCTGCTTTTTTTTAATTCGCTGCTCGCGCTGAAGTTGTTGAACTTGCTCGTCGTTTAGCTCTGCAATGTTACTTTCGCAATGCGGACATTGCTTATGTTTATCTGAAATTGATTTTGCACATTTTGGGCAACGAATAATCGCCATACTTCTCTCCATACTACGCATAAAAAAAGCGCCTTTCGGCGCCTTTATTGTACTTGTTTTATTTCTCGTTGTCTTTTTTGAATTTAACCCAGTAGTCATCTACTGACTGTTTCATCTCTTTTCGCAGTAACATAATGCCCAGTAAGTTAGGCAATGTCATAACGACGATGGCAACAGCTGCCAATTTCCATACTAAAGTGGTATCGGCAAACGATGCCCAAAAGAATGCTGCAACGTAAAATACACGGTACGGCATTACTGAGCGATGCCCTAATAAGTAAATCATTGCACGGTCACCGTAATATGACCATGCTATTGCTGTTGAGAATGCAAATAGTAATAAGCCAATTGATACGATGTACTGACCGCTATCACCAAAGTAACCACGTTTGAATGCTTTAGTTGTAAGCTCCGCTGAATGCACTAAAGACTTACCCATTAAGCTAATGCTATCGTCGGTTGGCATACCATCTTTTACTTCAACAATACCCGTGTACTTGTGCTTTTCAGTTATGCCATAACGGACATCTTCTGCAATTGAACGTGAGTTGATAACAGTATAACCCGATGATGTTGCTACACCATTTACAACATCAATATTACCGTTAAATAATTCTATGCTACTGTTGTTACCGTTTAGGTAATTATAAAGCTGCGAACGTTGTTCTTCATTTGTTTCAGAGTAATCCCCTTTAACAATACTCATTGAGGAACGCTCAAAGTGAGTTTCGAATTTTTCGTTCCACACTCCCGACGATAAAATAACTAAACCCGTAAGTGTACAAATAATTATAGTATCGATGAATGGTTCTAGTATAGATACTATACCTTCAGATACTGGTTCGTCGGCTTTAGCTGAAGCATGCGCAATTGGTGCAGAACCTTGACCAGCTTCGTTCGAAAACAAACCACGGTTTACACCTTTGTTAAACGCATAAGCAAACGAAGCACCTAAAAAGCCTCCCGCAGCAGCAGAGCCGGTAAAAGCATCCATGAAAATAGAAGCAAATGATGGACCGATATTTTCTGCATTATAAAAAATAACAGCAAGTGCGCCAATAATATAAATAGCAGCCATTAAAGGTACTACGCGTGATGTAATAGCAGCAATACGTTTAATTCCACCTAGAATTACAAGTGCGAGTAGTACAGATAAAACAGCACCTGTTGCCATTGGCGCAAAGCCAAATGTAGCTTCCATACCTTGAGCAATATTATTTATTTGTGGCAAGCTGCCAGTACCAAATGAACTAATTACAGTCGCTACTGCGAACAAAACAGCCAACCATTTCATGTTGAGGCGCTTATCCATGTAATACATAGGACCGCCAGACATAGTACCGTCTTCAGTTTTTTCACGGTATTTGTGTGAAAGTGTTACTTCAACAAATTTAGTAGTCATACCAAAAAAGGCTGTCATCCACATCCAAAATAGCGCAGCAGGACCACCAATTGAAATAGCCAAAGCTACCCCACCAATATTACCTGTGCCAACCGTACCAGAGAGCGCAGTAGCTAGAGCTTGGAAATGTGTGGTGTCACCTTCTGTATCTTTTTTATCAAACTTGCCCGATACAACTTTACACGCATGCTTGAAATAACGAATTTGTGGAAACTTTAAATAAATGGTAAAAAATAAACCAACCCCTAATAACACGTAAGGAAACCAAACAGCCCCCCCTAACATGCCATCGAGGCTATCTAAAAACTGTCCGAATACATCCACGCTGAATTCCTCTTATTATTTTATTTGAAACTGTTGACTAAATATTGGCTTAAATTGCTTTAAACCATATTTTATTATGCTATTGCATATTTTTATTTTTTTGTAACTTTTATATTTTGTAAATAATGTAACAAAAAAGGGCAACATTTTAATGTTGCCCTTACCTTATACCAATTTATCTTAGTTTATCAACGACATTTACGATTGCCGCCAAAGTATCTTGACCAAATTGATACGAACGACGGTCTGACCAGCCATAATCTGGATCAGGTAAGTCGTTATTATCTTTAAATGGCATCTCTACGGTGTAAGTTAATGCATTAAACTCTTCAGCCGTTGCTGACGAGCCTACCGTTAGGTTAGCTTGACCAGGCTCATCTTTAGGATAGCCATGCTCATCTTGAAATTCTGGCGTAACAGTTAAAAGTGCTGCTTTAAAGCTATCTTCAAGACCTTTAAGACGCGCATCGTAACTTGGAATACCTTCACTACCTGCGACAAAGTTATACGGAATAGCTTCGTCACCGTGAATATCTAGGTGCATGTCTAAACCAACTTCGCGCATTTTATTAAGCACTAAGTAAACTTCTGGGCTGTTTTCCATGCTTGGTGTTTGCCATTCACGGTTTAAATTAACCCCTTTAGCATTGGTACGTAAGTGCCCGCGTGCACTGCCATCTGGGTTCATGTTTGGCACAACATAAAATACTGCTTTTGATAAAAGTGCCGCAGCATGAGGGTCTTCGTCATCTAGTAGTTTGTGAAGTAGCCCTTCTACATACCATTCTGCCATTGTTTCGCCTGGGTGCTGACGTGCTGTGATCCAAATAATTTTTTTATCTTCGCTTGGCTCGCCAATTTTAAGCACACTCATATCGCGACCATCAAGTGTTTCACCGAGAGTTTCTAATTTGCAAGCACCTTGGCTTTGCGCCCAAGATAGTAAATCTAAATGACGGTCGTAGCTGTATGGTGCAAAGTAAGCAAAATAGACACTGCCGCACTCTGGCTCAATTTCAAAACTTAATGTGCCATTTTCATAACTTGATGGTACGCGAAACCATGTTTGACGATCATATGATGCAACTGCTTGATACCCTTCCCAACCATCTGGGTAAGCTGATTTTTCAAGCTCGTTAATATTTAACTTGTGCAATTGGTAAGGCGTTGTTTCAAGACGAAAGTGAAACCACTGATAAAATTCAGACTCGTAATCTTTATTAATTTCTAATTGGATATTTAAAGGGTCTGTGGCTTCAATAACTTTGATATTACCACTGTCAAAATTGCTGCTGATTTTCATGAAAAAAACCTTAAGTTAAATAAGTTTATCTGCCTTTTACTTTGCAGAACTAACACTACTGGCATTAAATACAAGTAGTAAAATACTGGAATATTTTAAAACACAATATTGCCAACATTTGAATGATTAAAGCCTATCACAAGGCATAAGCTTTAAAAATAATACAAGACCAAAAAAGCCAGCAAAATGCTGGCTTATAATTCACTACAAATGAATTAACGAGGTAAACTTGGGAATGACACTTCGGCCATATCGCGCATACAACGAACTACTTGGCAACTGTAACCAAACTCATTGTCGTACCATACGTATAAAACAATGCGGTTATCTTCCACAATAGTGGCTTGCGAATCAACAACACCAGCATATCGGCTACCTACTAAATCGGTAGATACAATTTCCGTTGATGCAGTGTAGTCAATTTGGTCACGTAACTCTGAATGAAGTGCTGTGTGACGTAAAAATGCGTTTAGCTCTTCAACAGACGTACTTTTAGCTAAATTAAGATTTAAAATGGCTAGCGATACATTAGGTGTAGGTACGCGGATTGCATTGCCTGTTAATTTGCCTTCAAGCTCTGGTAATGCTTTTGAAACTGCTTTTGCAGCACCTGTTTCAGTAATTACCATGTTAAGCGCAGCAGCACGCCCACGTCGCTCTGCTTTGTGGTAATTATCAATAAGGTTTTGATCGTTTGTATACGAATGAACAGTTTCAACATGACCGTTATTAATACCAAACTTATCGTTTAATGCTTTAAGCGTTGGTGTAATTGCATTGGTTGTACAACTTGCTGCACAAACAATTTTATCTTCAGGTAAAATATCTTTGTTATTAACACCATATACGATGTTTTTGATATTACCTTTTGCAGGCGCTGTTAATAATACTTTTGCAGCACCTTTGCATTCTAAATGCTGACCAAGACCTGCTTCGTCTTTCCAAATACCGGTGTTATCAACAATAAGTGCATTGTCGATACCATAAGCGGTGTAATCTATTTCGCTAGGAGAGTTAGCGTAAATTACTTGAATGTAACTGCCATTAGCTTTAATTGCGTTACGTTCTTTATCAATCGTAATCGAACCATTAAATGGACCGTGAATTGAGTCTCGGCGTAATAAGCTTGCACGCTTTTCAAGATCACCATCTTTACCGCCACGAACAACAATAGCGCGTAAACGTAAATCTGAATATGGACCAGATTTTTCAATTAATAGGCGCGCTAATAAACGCCCTATTCGACCAAAACCATACAACACAACATCGCGTGGCTCTTTAGCTGGTAAATCAGCTATTTCTGCAAGTTCGTCTTTAACAAACTCTTCAACTGAGCGACCTTTTGCAGCTTCAGTAAATAAATAGCTATACGCAAGTTTACCTATATCAATACGTGCAGAGTTTAAATCCATTTTACTGATTGCTTCTAAAAACGGGAAGCTTTCGCGTAAACGTAATTTAGTGCCTTCAAACTGAGCAACTGTTTTATGTGATTTGATAATATCGATAGTACTGGCATTTACGAGAGGACGGCCGTACACAGCGATTTCAATACCACGATTACGGTAAAGCTTACCAATAATTGGTTGCATGCTTTCGGCGTAATCTTGGCGCTCTTGCCAACTATTTGTATATTCTAACTCGTGAGATGAGGTCATTTTATTTACCTAAGTTAAACATTTTGAACGGATAGCCCAAATGGGCACAGCCATTCTAATTTAATCTGAAGTTATTCTCTACTGTTAGGAGTTAAATGATTGCGCTAGAATAACAAGGTAAATATTCATTTGGGGTTAAGGGATGCAGCTAAAAGCAAGTGTTTTACTAGGATTACTGGTGTTGACTGGGTGTGAAGATCAGTTGACACTCTCAAAAGTATGTAAAGAAACACCCGGGTTCTGCGCCGACTTAAATAAAGATAGCCACTGTAAAGAGCCTCGAGCAGAGGTAATTATGAAGCGCTACACTGAATATAAAGCCCCTACAGATGAAAATAAATATCAGTTGCTCAAAGGGTTTGAAGCATATAATCAATGTATTACGCTTGCTGCAAAAATTGAGCACATAAAACTAAAGGCAAAAACAACGTCACGTATTGAAGGTCAATTTACTAGCATAAAAGAAATAGCGCGCCTCTACCAAGACACTCGAAATACCAATCACCCAGGTCTGCTTTATTATCAGTGGTCGCGTAATAACAACCAAAACGCACTTACTAAACTTCTCTCTCTTGAAAATGATGAAAGCGTAACGCAAAGTGCTGAAATGCAGTTTTTTTTAGCATCTTACTATATTAAATTCGACGATGAAAAAACCATTGATTTACTCTATAAAACGTTAGAATTGAATAAAGAAGGGAGCACACCAAATCCAGAAGTTCTTACATCCTTAATTAGTCTGTTTTACAAACATGATAAATTTAAACATGCTTATATTTTTTCTAAAGTAGCCCAAATGTCTGGCATAGAAAATATCGATTTGTTGCCAATAGAACAGCAACTAGTAAGTATCGGTAAAAGTATTGATAGCCTAGATACACTGGCACAACAAACATACGAACAGATACAAACTGGTGAGTTTGTATCACCAAGAGAGTTTTAAAACAGTTTTCTAACGGTACAACTAAATAACTCCGCTAGAGCGGAGTTATTTTAGACAATAAAAAAGGCAGCTTTCGCTGCCTTTTTTTATTTTGCTTTGCTTGTACCCACTTCTACACGGGTTTTAAGCTTTTGACCTGGTCGAAAAGTCACCACGCGGCGTGCCGAAATAGGTATATCTTCACCTGTTTTCGGGTTACGGCCTGGTCTTTCTTTTTTATCTCGAAGATCAAAGTTACCAAATCCAGAGAGCTTAACTTGCTCGCCTTTTTCTAGCGCTGAGCGGATTTCTTCAAAAAACGCTTCAACTAAATCTTTGGCATCTTTTTTATTGATCCCGAGCTTTTCAAATAGGTGTTCAGCTATGTCGGCTTTAGTAAGCGCCATATCTAGTCCCTCAACGATGCATTAAACTGTTCGGCCAATTCGGCCACCACGTTATCAACTACTAGATTGATATCTTTCTCTTCGAGTGTTCTATCAACCGCTTGCAGTGTTAGAGCAATCGCCAAACTCTTATAATTTGGCTCAATACCTTTGCCCTTATACACATCGAATAAGTTTAGGTCAACCAATTGATTTCCGCCAACTTTTTCGATCACGCTTAAAATGTCACCAGATTTAACGCTGTCCGCCACTAAAATCGCGATGTCGCGGCGATTTGAAGGGAATTTAGACACCCCTTCTGCTTGCGGTAAATTTCTTTTTTCTATTGCTGACATTTCAATTTCAAAAACAAAAGTTGCGTTGTTGATATCTAACGACTTTTGAGCTTGTGGATGTAAAGCACCAAAAAAACCAACCTTTTTGCCATCAACATATATTACTGCTGATTGACCAGGGTGAAGTCCATCTGACTGCTCTGCTTTAATTTCAAAACGAGTAACGTCGTTAGTAATTGCAAGCAAGGCTTCAACATCACCTTTTAGATCGTAAAAATCAACATTGCGTTTTTCTTCAACCCAATGCTCACCATTTACAAGACCAGTAATAGCACCACCAATAACCGGTACTTGGTAAACACCGTTTTCTGCACTTTCGTCGCTTATAAATTTAAGACCATGTTCGAATAAACGAATACGAGGTTGTTGACGGTTTTGGTTATACGCTACAGATGCTAATAAACCCGGCATTAAACTTACGCGCATTGCCGACATTTCAATTGAAATAGGATGCGGTAATACCATTGCTTTACACTCTGGGTGTAAAATAGCTTGTGCTTTAGGGTCTACGAAACTGTATGTAATAGCTTCTTGGTATCCACGAGTAACCAACGTATTACGAAACTTACTAAGCGCAATAGTTGCTTCGTTATGTGTCGTCATTTTAAGTTTTGCAGTTGGTGCAACATTTGGAATGCTGTTGTAACCGTAAACACGTGCTACTTCTTCAATTAAATCTTCTTCGATGCGAATATCAAAACGGTAGCTTGGTACGTCCGCACTCCAGCTTTCATTTTCTACTTTAACATCAAGACCTAAACGCGTAAGAATATCTGTTACTTTAGCGTCTTCTATATGATGACCAATAACGCGGTCTAAACGTGCACGGCGAAGACGTACTTCAGTTACTTTTGGTAGTTTATCAGCCGCTACAGCTTCAACAACTGGACCTGCTTGACCACCTACAATTTCAAGAAGTAGCGCTGTTGCACGTTCCATTGCATCATGTTGTAGAGCAAAATCAACACCGCGTTCATAACGGTGTGAAGCATCAGTGTGTAAACCGTAGCTACGTGCTTGCCCTGCGATTGCAACAGGATTAAAAAATGCGCTTTCGAGTAATATGTCAGACGTTTTATCTGTAACACCTGATTGTTCACCACCAAAAACACCCGCAATTGCAAGTGCCTTGTTATGATCGGCTATCACAAGTGTTGTGTCGTTTAATTTAGCTGTATTACCGTCTAGTAAAACAAGCTCTTCACCGGCGTCTGCACTACGTACTTTAATACCACCTTCAATCGCATTTAAATCAAATGCATGCATAGGGTGACCAAGTTCAAGTAATACATAGTTAGTAACATCAACTACTGGGTCGATCGAACGTACGCCACTACGGCGTAGCTTTTCAACCATCCAAAGAGGTGTTTCTGCGTCAAGGTTAATGCCTTTTATCACACGACCAAGATAACGAGGACATGCATCTTCATTAACTAATTCAATTGATACTTGATCGTCAATTGTTGGTGTAACAGCTGGAATATCTAATACATTTACGTCAATACTATTTAAAACGCCTACTTCACGTGCTAGACCTTTAATACCTAAACAGTCGCCACGGTTTGGCGTTAAATCAACATCAATAATATTATCATCAAGCCCTAAGTAATCACGTAAATCAGTGCCTACTGGCGCATCACTTGGCAATTCCATAATGCCGTCGCCTTCTTCGCTAATACCTAGCTCAACAAAAGCACATAGCATTCCGTTTGAAGGTTGACCGCGTAGTTTGGCTTTTTTAATTTTAAAGTCACCAGGAAGCACAGCGCCCACAGTTGCCACGGCAACTTTAATACCTAAGCGACAATTTGGTGCACCACACACGATATCAAGTAGCTCATCGCCACCGACGTTAATTTTGGTAACACGCAGTTTATCTGCATCAGGGTGTTGCCCACATTCAACAACTTCACCAACAACTACGCCATTAAATTTGGCAGCAGCAGGCTCAACGCCATCAACTTCTAGACCAGCCATTGAAAGCTGTTCCGAAAGAGCTTGCGTATCAATAGCAGGATTAACCCACTCTCTTAACCACTTTTCACTAAATTTCATTTTATTGTTTCACTCTTAACGGAACTGGTTCAGGAATTTTAAGTCATTTTCGAAAAATGCACGTAAATCGTTTACGCCATAGCGCAACATAGTTAAACGCTCTACACCCATACCAAAAGCAAAGCCGGTGTATTTTTCAGGGTCGATACCCACAGACTTAAGTACATTTGGATGTACCATGCCGCAGCCTAGTACTTCTAACCACTTACCGTCTTTACCCATAACATCTACTTCAGCTGAAGGTTCTGTAAATGGGAAGAATGAAGGACGAAAACGAATTTCCATATCTTCTTCAAAAAAGTTACGTAAAAAATCATGCAAAATACCTTTTAGCTCAGTAAAGCTAACATCGGTATCAACCATTAAACCCTCTACCTGATGGAACATAGGAGTATGCGTTTGGTCGTAATCATTACGGTATACACGTCCAGGTGAAATAATACGCAGTGGTGGCTGCTCTGTTTCCATAGTACGAATTTGTACGCCACTTGTTTGTGTGCGCAGTACTAATTTAGGATTGAAATAAAAGGTATCGTGATCAGCACGTGCTGGATGATGCTCAGGAATATTTAGTGCATCAAAGTTATGAAAATCGTCTTCAATTTCTGGGCCTGATTTAACTTCAAAACCTAACTCACCAAAAAAGCTTTCTATACGTTCGATAGTGCGCGTAACTGGGTGTAAACCGCCAGCTGGCATAACGCGCCCTGGTAGAGTTACATCTATAGTTTCAGCAGCTAGCTTTTCTTCAAGTGCTTTGCTTGCTAACAACTCACGCTTTTCATTTATAGATGCTTGCACATCTTGCTTGGCTTGGTTTATAACTTGGCCTGCTTCTTTACGTTCTTCAGGTGCTATTTTACCTAACGTTTTAAGTAAGCTGGTGATTTCGCCTTTTTTACCAAGATAATTAACCCTGATTTCTTCTAACTGCGCGATTTCACTGGCACTGGCTACCGCCTCAAGTGCTTGCGCTAATATGTTTTCTAAGTTCATTCGATACCTGATCTTTCACAGAAGGTGATTGCTTAAGAGCGTGTTGACCTTTCAAAATTGCTTTGACAGCAATTTAGTTGGCTTTTTGCAAGACTGAGCACGTGTATTGTAGTTCCCTACAGAAATAGTGCGATGCGTTACATAAAAGCCAAACTAGTGCTGTCTAAACGGTTCTACTTAGGGGCGTTTTTTCTTTGTTGCTTGAGTTTTACATAAAACGACTATGCTATTGCCCTCACGACGCAATTAAAACGCTCCTAAGTTAAACAAATACCAATCAGGAAAGGTAAACACGCTCTGGTAATAGCTTATGATAACTGAAAGCAGGGTCTAGATTCTAGACCTACTACAGCTTTAACGTTGATTTTATAAAAGGAATTGTTAATTTTCGCTGTGCAGCCATCGATGCATGATCTAATTTATCAAGTACATCTAATAAAGCACGCATATCACGACTTAAACGCGTTAATAAAAAGCGCGCACATTCATCACTTAATTCAAGACCACGCATATGAGCACGCTTCACAAGTGCTTGTGCTTTATCGTCATCACTCATAGAGCGAATTTGGAATGTTGTTCCCCACGTTAAACGAGACTCTAAATCTGGCAAAGTGATATTAAGCATACTAGGGAGTAAATCAGCCGTTACAACCAACATTTTACCGGGTTCGTTGAACCGATTGAAAAAGTTGAATAATGCTTTTTCCCATGCATCATTTCCAGCTACAAGGTGCACGTCATCAATGCATAAAACATCGAGTGCTTCTAAGCCATCTAGAACCATAGGCCCAAAATCAACAACTTCGCGCATAGAAAGTAGCATATTAGACAATCCACACTCTTGTGCTTTAATGCAAGTTGCATACAAAAGGTGAGATTTACCTGAATCGCCTAATCCACATAAATAAGTGTATTGAAACGTTTTTGCTAACTTCGAAAAACTATCTTTTAAATGGTTAACTTCTAACGAATTTTCTCCACCAAAATACGATGCAAACGTTTCGTCATCCGGTAACGTAACTGGTAATGCCATTTGCATCGGCTCAGGGGTTAACACTATTGTTTAACCCACTGGTACTCAAGACTATTTTTATCAACCACATGATAAAAAGCACGAGGGTCTTCATAATCTTTAAATGAAGAGTCAAGCCCTAAACCTTTTTTAAGATCAGCGACATTACCAGTATGATTTATTTTAAATTCAACTAGCTCCGGTGTTTTACGCACAATAGTTACTTGTGTAACCACGCTTAAACTTAGTAATCTTCTTTTTGCTAATTCAATATCAACAAAACTGTCTGTGCCTTTTAAAGTTAAGGTAGCCGCCGCTTGCTCATAATAAGCATTAGGATCGATAGCATACTCACTGGCTAAACCCTGCGCTAAAGTATCAATCATTTGACTAACAATTTGTTGCTTATCACCCGTTAATCTATTTGAATCAAACTGATCATCGTTAGTAAAACGCCAGTCTAAAATCCAATTTTCACTATCTGGTTCTTTGTACATTCTAGCCGTAATACTTCGCTCAGCACTGTAGCGTTTAGAAGCTTCTTCTACTGGTTCTGAAAAATTACCCCATACTTCAGGAATACCAACTAAGCGTCTATCTTGTAAATCAAGCAAAGGTACAACCACGGGTAATCCACGACGTCCTGCTTTGTCATATATTAGCTGTTCTAACTGAGGATAGCTTTCTTGAGTAACTAATTCTCTACGCCAATTGTCTTCAATACCTAACCATATTGCGACTAATGGCCGTTGCACTCCCCATAGAGGTAAATTTAACTCTTTGATTAACGCATTGATCTTTCGAGCTTCAAATTTAACAACGAGTTTCAATTGTCCATTTGCTCTCTCGTCATATTCAAACTTGAGCATATAATCAGAAATATCTTTAGTGCGTTGCTGTGCTAATTTATTTTGATCCGCAGTTTCATCACCGCTTACTTTCACTAAAACATTGAGCAAAGCTTTACGACTCGCAGCTAATCGAGTGTCTCGTGTTTTGTCATCCACTTTTAAAATATCTTGATATAGATCAGTTACTTCAACTGCCGACGCAGAAAAACAAAATAAAATGGATATGGTGCTAATTAATAATCTATACACAGGCTATTAGTTCTTGGTTTTAAACTGATTTGATCCTAAATCAAAGACAGTAACAAAGCAAAATTAAATTTGTTATCTAAGGAAATGAAAGTAATTAGCTTTATAGAAAGTAAAAAAGATCAAATATGAATAAGATAGTTAAGTAAGTAGTACGTTATTCACTTACGTTTAACTTTATCACACTCTTCAAAAGGCGAACCTTTCGGGTTTAGTTTGATCATGAAGGTATTTAATGTAAGCACTTAATTATGTTATGGCATGGATTGTTCGTTATTCACTCACATTTCAATTTTCTGCAGACGTAAAAAAGCCCGAATCGTTAGATTCGGGCTTTCTACAATGTGAAGTCGGTGCGCTACGCATACGCAGTATAATGCTTTAGTGCCCAAAGCGGTGGTGAGCCACAGTGTAAATACACCACTATCATTCTCTCAAGCTGCTTATTATCGCGCTATTGCTGAGACTGGTGAGCTAAGTGGGCTTCTTTAAAGTCGGTCATGAGCTGAAATCGAATGAAATAAGGGATATTAATGGGAGTGTAGGGTGCGAGTTGTTTATTATTAACCCACATTTCACTTTTCTGCAGACGTAAAAAAGCCCGAATCGCTAGATTCGGGCTTTCTACAATTTGAAGCCTGGAATGTCGTGGTGCCCACAGCGGTAGAAAGTCACATAGCAAATACTAGACTATCATCGGTCGGGGCTCGGCATGGGCTTTGGCTATTTAGTAAATCCAAAACAGCAAAAAACCCGTCACATTGCTGTAACGGGTTTCTTTAATTTGAAGCCTGGTAATGTCCTACTTTCACATAGCAAATGCTACACTATCATCGGCGCTGTTTCGTTTCACTACTGAGTTCGGCATGGAGTCAGGTGGGTCCAAAACGCTATTGTCACCAAGCAAATTTGGGCGTTAATTCGTATCGCTACGCACTAACTGAATTTGGAAAATATCTGATAATATTTTTAAGTCTTTCTTAAGTAATATCTACTTTAGTCATATTAACTTCTTCGCTTGTTTCACTATCACATAAAACGCGTTTGGCGTTGTATGGTTAAGCCTCACGGGTAATTAGTACAAGTTAGCTTAATGGCTCACACCACTTCCACATCTTGCCTATCAACGTTGTAGTCTTCAACGGCCCTTCAGAGACTTTAAAAGTCTAGTGAGAACTCATCTCGAGGCCTGCTTCGCGCTTAGATGCTTTCAGCGCTTATCAGTTCCGAACGTAGCTACCGGGCAATGCCATTGGCATGACAACCCGAACACCAGCGGTTCGTTCACTCCGGTCCTCTCGTACTAGGAGCAACCCCTCTCAATTCTCAAACGCCCACGGCAGATAGGGACCGAACTGTCTCACGACGTTCTAAACCCAGCTCGCGTACCACTTTAAATGGCGAACAGCCATACCCTTGGGACCGACTTCAGCCCCAGGATGTGATGAGCCGACATCGAGGTGCCAAACACCGCCGTCGATATGAACTCTTGGGCGGTATCAGCCTGTTATCCCCGGAGTACCTTTTATCCGTTGAGCGATGGCCCTTCCATTCAGAACCACCGGATCACTATGACCTACTTTCGTACCTGCTCGACGTGTCTGTCTCGCAGTTAAGCTGGCTTCTACCATTACACTAACCGTACGATGTCCGACCGTACTTAGCCAACCTTCGTGCTCCTCCGTTACTCTTTAGGAGGAGACCGCCCCAGTCAAACTACCCACCAGGCACTGTCCGTAACCCCGATTCAGGGGCCAACGTTAGAACATCAAAACTACAAGGGTGGTATTTCAAGGTTGACTCCACAACAACTAGCGTCGCTGCTTCAAAGTCTCCCACCTATCCTACACATGTAGGTTCAATGTTCAGTGCCAAGCTGTAGTAAAGGTTCACGGGGTCTTTCCGTCTAGCCGCGGGTACACAGCATCTTCACTGCGATTTCAATTTCACTGAGTCTCGGGTGGAGACAGCGTGGCCATGGTTACACCATTCGTGCAGGTCGGAACTTACCCGACAAGGAATTTCGCTACCTTAGGACCGTTATAGTTACGGCCGCCGTTTACCGGGGCTTCGATCAAGAGCTTCTCCCTAAGGATAACCCCATCAATTAACCTTCCGGCACCGGGCAGGTGTCACACCGTATACGTCATCTTGCGATTTTGCACAGTGCTGTGTTTTTAATAAACAGTCCCAGCCACCTGGTCACTGCGGCTCCCGTCCGCTTAGAGAGCAAGTCTCGTCACAGATAGGAGCGTACCTTCTCCCGAAGTTACGGTACGATTTTGCCTAGTTCCTTCACCCGAGTTCTCTCAAGCGCCTTAGTATTCTCTACCTGACCACCTGTGTCGGTTTGGGGTACGATTCCATATAATCTGAAGCTTAGAGGCTTTTCCTGGAAGTATGGCATCAACAACTTCATCACCTTAGTGACTCGTCTCGTGTCTCAGTCTTAATAGCAACCCGGATTTACCTAAGTCACCAACCTACTCACTTTCACATAGACTACCAACGCTATGCTTGTTTAGCCTGCTCCGTCCCCCCATCGCAATTATATAGAGTACAGAAATATTAATCTGTTTCCCATCGACTACGCCTTTCGGCCTCGCCTTAGGGGTCGACTTACCCTACCCTGATTAACATGGGATAGGAACCCTTGGTCTTCCGGCGTGGGAGTTTTTCACTCCCATTATCGTTACTCATGTCAGCATTCGCACTTCTGATACGTCCAGCATACCTCCCGGTACACCTTCAACC
>NZ_WTLC01000025.1:0-1349 GCF_011378875.1 Pseudoalteromonas sp. Z9A5 | reverse complement strand
TTATCGTTACTCATGTCAGCATTCGCACTTCTGATACCTCCAGCATACCTCCCGGTACACCTTCAACGGCTTACAGAACGCTCCCCTACCACTCAGAATAAATTCTGAATCCGCAGCTTCGGTGCATAGTTTAGCCCCGTTACATCTTCCGCGCAGACCGACTCGACCAGTGAGCTATTACGCTTTCTTTAAAGGATGGCTGCTTCTAAGCCAACCTCCTGGCTGTCTGGGCCTTTCCACATCGTTTCCCACTTAACTATGACTTTGGGACCTTAGCTGGCGGTCTGGGTTGTTTCCCTCTTCACGACGGACGTTAGCACCCGCCGTGTGTCTCCCGGATATTACTTTACGGTATTCGGAGTTTGCAAAGGGTTGGTAAGTCGGGATGACCCCCTAGCCTTAACAGTGCTCTACCCCCGTAAGTATTCGTCCGAGGCTCTACCTAAATAGATTTCGGGGAGAACCAGCTATCTCCCGGTTTGATTAGCCTTTCACTCCTAGCCACAGGTCATCCCCTAACTTTTCAACGTTAGTGGGTTCGGTCCTCCAGTTGATGTTACTCAACCTTCAACCTGCCCATGGCTAGATCACCGGGTTTCGGGTCTATACCTTGCAACTATTCGCCCAGTTAAGACTCGGTTTCCCTACGGCTACCCTATTCGGTTAACCTCGCTACAAAATATAAGTCGCTGACCCATTATACAAAAGGTACGCAGTCACCCAACAAGTGGGCTCCTACTGCTTGTACGTACACGGTTTCAGGTTCTATTTCACTCCCCTCACAGGGGTTCTTTTCGCCTTTCCCTCACGGTACTGGTTCACTATCGGTCAGTTGGGAGTATTTAGCCTTAGATGATGGTCCACCTATATTCAGTCAAAGTTTCACGTGCTCCGACCTACTCGATTTCACTTAAAATGTCTTTTCATGTACGGGACTATCACCCTGTATCGTGGCACTTTCCAGAGCCTTCCATTAACACATAATAAGCTTAAGGGCTGTTCCGATTTCGCTCGCCGCTACTTTCGGAATCTCGGTTGATTTCTTTTCCTACGGGTACTTAGATGTTTCAGTTCTCCGCGTTCGCTTCGTTAACCTATGTATTCAGTTAACGATACCTGCAAGCAGGTGGGTTTCCCCATTCGGAAATCCTAGTCTCAAGTGCTTTTTACTAGCTTGACTAGGCTTATCGCAAGTTAATACGTCCTTCATCGCCTCCAACTGCCAAGGCATCCACCGTGTACGCTTAGTCACTTAACCATACAACCCAAACGGGTCTTTGTTTTGTGACAGTTTAACTTCGCCAGAAGTCAATATTGAATACTAAAGTAGATACCAATCAATCAACTCA
>NZ_WTLC01000024.1:0-73862 GCF_011378875.1 Pseudoalteromonas sp. Z9A5 | reverse complement strand
ATGAGGGTTCGGTGTAACGTTTTTTAGCGAATTCAATTATACCTTATCCTCATGCTGTTTGTTTTTTATACCGCAAAGATCAACACGCCCTAGACTTTAAACAACCTGTTTTAATAATTATTACTACCGTTTTTGCTGCGCTTATAGCTGCTTTAACACTTGGGCTTGTGAGCTTTAACCCTAAAGTTCCTGACTTTTGGTTAGCATTTATTGCTATCAATCTTTTATTTACCTGTGTAGCTGAGGAGGCTTTATTTAGAGGGTTATTACAGACTAAGCTTAGCCAAATAATCACACCTAAGCGCTTAGCACTACTTGCCCCGATAATAACAGCTGCAGTGTTTGCTTTGGCGCATTTTGCTGGAGGCATTAGCTATGTGCTTGTCTCGTTTATAGCAGGCTTAGGATACGGCTATATTTTTTATAAAACGCAGCGCTTGGAATGGGCTATTTTATGCCATTGGCTAGTTAATGTTTGTCACTTCTTTTTGTTTACTTACCCTATGTTAAGTAAACCCTAAATACATTTACAAATGCTAACAATTTACGCAGTAGCAAATATTGTCCCCACTTGATTTATATAGTAATTTATATTTTAAATAATAAATTAAAGGACTAATAAATATGCTGCGTTTTATAATGGCAATAACAGTACTCGCCACAATAACGGGTTGTTCAGGCATTACATTTCATACCGATATAGATAACGATGTGCTATCTCAAGAAATTGGTACCTACGTTAAAAAGAGATTTGCAGCAGTTTTATAGTGACCAAGAAGCGCACGAAAGTGGTGCGACACTCTTAGGGCGAATAGAAGGTGAAAGCTGTGATGGCGACGGTAGAGGCAACAATAATGTAAGCTATAATCGCTCTAAATCAAGTGCTATCGATTTACTCAAAGCAGATGCCATGCGCAGAGGCGGCAATGCATTTACTATTAACTCTTGTAGCGAAACGTCTGTATCGTATTGCGACTTATCTGTTTTATGCACCGGACAAGCTTACGACTATCAATAAGTAAAAGTGCAAATTATATATTAAGCGCAAAGCTAAGTAATACGCGCTTTCCAGACTCGATTTTAGATACACTGTGCTCGTGCTTATCGGGTCTAAAAAAATACACGCGATTAAATAAGTTAATAATGCATTTTGAGCATTTAAATACTCCACCCGCCTTAGGTTTTTCTACTACAAAATTAAGTTTGTAATAACGCCCTTGCTGCACGGGATCAATATGGTTCATTACACTGTGATTTGTTGGGTAAGTAACAAGGTTTATCGAAAATACGTTACTACTAAAAATGGCTTTGTTTTTAACGGTTGCAATCATACCGGCTCCATACTGTTGATGTGCCTTATTGTATCATTGGGCTGGGTCTTACTTCGTTTTTAAGCGAGACTAAAACACCATGACATATAGCCAATCAGACTAGCTCTTATAAGCAATCAGATACAAAAAAGCCGAGCTTAGTAAGCTCGGCTTTTTTAAGCGCATTTTAGTAATTATGCACTTGGGTATTCGCGGTACGCGCGTTCTATATTTTTAGCCTGCTTTTTAGAAATACCTAAATGAGCAAGTGCAACACGTAAACGAGCACGTGATAGGTCAGAGCCTAAAATCTCCATTGCATCAAGCACTGAGGTACTTGATGTTTTGCCTGTAATTGCGACAAATATCGGCTCTAAAAAGTCTTTAATTTTAAGCTCGTGGAATGTTGCTACTTCTTTTGCTATTGCAAAAATAGCTGGTTTTTCAAAGCTACGTAAGCCTTCAAGCTGCCATACAAAAAATTGTAGTGCTTGGCGAATCACGTTTTCGTCTGCTTTGCCCGCAGTTAAAAGCGCTGGGTCGTAAGTTGGAATACCACCAACAAAATGCCCTGCTAACTCAACCATGTCTGATAACGTATTAATACGTGTTTTAGCTTCTGGTAATATTTTAGCGAGCATTTCGCCGTTAAATTTCCAATCAACAAAGCGCTGTATTAGCTGCTCGTCAGTTAGGTTTTCGCGGATCCATGTACCGTTTAACCAGCTTAGCTTATCTACGTCGAACACGGGTCCACCAAGCGATACACGCTTCATGTCGAAGTTTTCAATCATTTCATTCAGTGTGAATTTTTCACGCTCATCTGGCATTGACCAACCCATGCGACCTAAGTAGTTAAGTACGGCTTCTGGCAGGTAACCCATTTCTTTATAATAGTTAATAGACGTTGGGTTTTTACGCTTAGACAGCTTTGATTTATCTGGGTTACGTAGTAATGGTAAGTGACCTAGTACCGGTGCTTCCCAACCAAAATCTTCATACAGTTTTAATAACTTAGGTGCTGAGTTAATCCACTCTTCACCACGGAAAATATGGCTGATTTCCATGTGATGGTCATCAACTACATTTGCTAAAAAGTACGTTGGAAAACCATCAGCTTTTAATAACACTTGCATGTCTACGTTTTCCCACGGGATTACAATTTCGTCGCGCAGGTAGTCGTTAAACTTAAATGAGCCTTCGCTTGGGATTTTCATACGTATAACGTAAGGTTTGCCTGCAGCTAAGTTTGCTTTAATTTCGTCATCAGTGTGGTTTAAACCACGACCATCGTATTTAGGACGCAAGCCTTCAGCCATTTGCTCTTCACGCATTTGGTCAAGCTCTTCGCTTGTTGCAAAGCAGTAAAACGCTTTGCCATCGTCAACTAATTGATGTGCGTATTTTTTGTATAAATCGCTGCGCTCAGATTGACGGTAAGGACCAAATTCGCCACCGATATCAGGACCATGATCCCACTCAAGACCTAACCAACGTAGGCTATCCATAATAGCTTGTTCTGATTCTGGCGTGCTGCGCACTTGGTCAGTATCTTCAATACGAAGTACAAATTCACCGCCTTGTTGTTTAGCAAAACAGTAATTAAATAATGCGATATAAGCGGTGCCAAGATGCGGGTCACCAGTTGGTGACGGGGCAACACGGGTACGAATTGTCATGGTATATTCTCTTTAAATAAGTGAGATAGTAAAAGTGGTTTATGCAGCTACTTTGTTTAAGTAAGCAATTATATCGTTTGATTCGTACAGCCATTCTACTTGGCCATTTTGCTCTATGCGTAGGCAAGGTACTTTAACTCTGCCGCCTTGCTCTAGTAGCTCTTGACGATATTGCTCATTACTTTTTGCATCGCGTGTTTCTATGTTTAAGCCTTCGCGCTTAATGGCGCGGCGTACTTTTACACAAAACGGGCATGCTTTAAATTGATATAGTTTAAATTGTGAGGTTTGCTGATCAAGCTGCGCTTGCACATCGCTTGCACGCTTTTTACTGCGAGGAGTAAATACAAAATTAAAGAATAAAATTATACAACCTAAAAACCAACGAACTAATTTCATGTTCTATGCTCTACTTACAACAATTTAAGGAGCCAGATTTTAGCACAAATTTACAATCAAAAAAGCTCAATACTATTG
Organism: Pseudoalteromonas sp. Z9A5; assembly: GCF_011378875.1. Classification (NCBI taxonomy): domain Bacteria; kingdom Pseudomonadati; phylum Pseudomonadota; class Gammaproteobacteria; order Alteromonadales; family Pseudoalteromonadaceae; genus Pseudoalteromonas; species Pseudoalteromonas sp. Z9A5. The sequence goes on along the minus strand of NZ_WTLC01000024.1, from coordinate 70,396 downwards.
AGTTGTTAGCTCATCTTCATAAAGTGTTAATTCGCTGCATGCGGTTACCTTATTTCGTCCTGTTTTTTTAGAGTGATAAAGCGCTAAATCAGCCTGATTAACAAGACTCGATACAGTGTCGATATTTTGTAACTCTAAAAACCCAATGCTTATTGTTAATTGCTCAACCTGTGCAAAAGGATACTTAGCAACGTTAGCTCTAAGCCGGTCTAATGCATTGTAAGCATCAGCCTGAGTTGATGCCTGAAATAATATGGCAAATTCTTCTCCCCCATACCTAAATACATAGTCTTCAACTCTAAAGTTACTTTTTAATAATTTAGCTATTTTGGCTATAACTTTATCGCCAACTACGTGCCCAAAATTGTCGTTCACATTCTTAAATAAATCGATATCGACTATAGCCAAAAACCATCCTCGATTTTTACAAGCTCCTTCTCTTGGTACTAAAAAACCATCGCCCGACACTATCTCCATAACTTTTTTATCAAACGTTTGACGGTTTAATAACTCTGTTAGAGGGTCTAAGCGCGATTTATGTAATAACCACAATTGATTGGCATAAATATTTAAAATATGTAAAGCCATCATACAAGTTTGCTCTTTTAACGCGTGCTCGGTTTCTATAATTAAAACGCCAGTAACATCATCTAAATGATAAACAGGTATATAACTAGTCGTGTGTGCGTAGGCATGGCTAACGATTACTTTATTTGGGGTGGCTTTATTTAATAAATGTTGAATTTGGATTGAGTTCACATCTTTTAACCCATTTTTGGGGTTAATCAGTGTAGGTGGTATAGGTGCAGAAAAATGCTTATTAATATAAATAGCGAAATTATTAACTTTGAGTAAATCACTAACCGCTTGGATTAGTGCGCAATCTAAATCCCCCTCTTCTTCTTGCTGTGTGAGTGAAACAATCCATTTATGACCACATTTATTTGCTTCCATTTCATCGCCTAAACTAATTTGACTGTAATTAGTTTAGACAAGATTTATGACTTTACTAAACAATGAGATAATACTTATTAGCTAAGCCTTTCGGATAAGGTTTTAAAGTAGTACGAGGTCATCTCTGTGAAGCACTTCCGCACCGCTATCATAGTCAAGTAACTCCCCTATTTGATTTGAATGCGCCCCTTTTATTTTATTTACTTCAACACTGCTAAAACGCGTTAAGCCTCGTGCAATTATTTGATTTTTAGTATCTATTAAATCAATTAAGTCGCCTCGTTCAAAACGACCAAATGCATTAGTAACGCCTTTAGCGAGTAAGCTTGCACCTTTATTTTGCAGTGCAACTATGGCGCCTGCGTCAATCACTATTTGCCCTGTACTTTTAGGTCCTGCGAGCAACCATTTTTTTCGGCCATCTTTAGGAGCGGTGAGCTTTAAAAAACGCGTGCCTGGTAACTCGTTACTCATACATTTTAAAATAACGTTTGTACCCGCACCTTTAGCAATAATAACTTCAACGCCTGCACGCCTTGCAATATCGGCTGCCTGCAACTTAGTTGCCATACCGCCGGTGCCTAAATTTGTACCACTGCCACCAGCAAGTTGGCGTAATTCATCGTTTATATGTGTAACTTCGCCAATAAGTGTTGCATCAGCATTAGTGCGAGGATCACTGGTAAATAACCCTTCTTGATCGGTAAGTAACAGTAATTTGTTTGCATTAGCCAAAATAGCAACAAGCGCCGATAAATTATCGTTGTCACCCACTTTTATTTCACTCGTGGCTACTGCGTCATTTTCGTTAATGATTGGCACAACGTCGTAATTTAATAATGCAGTGAGTGTATCGCGGGCATTTAGGTAGCGTTCTCTGTCGTCTACATCGGCGCGAGTAAGCAGCATTTGCCCTACGTTTACACCGTATAAAGCAAATAAGCTTTGCCAAATATGAATAAGTTGACCTTGCCCAACGGCAGCAAGCATTTGTTTATCAATTAAGCTTCTGCCGCAGGGCTTTAATAGTTGTTCGCGCCCAGCAGCAACAGCACCACTAGACACCAAAATAACCTGATGCCCTTGTTTTTTAAGCTCGCAACATTGGCGTACTAATTCAACCATGTGTGCTTTATCTAACTTTTCGGTGCCGCCAGTGAGTACACTTGTACCAAGCTTTACAACTATTACTTGTTCCCTTTGCATGGGTTTTTTACTAATCATTTATTAAAGATAAATTAATTTATACCAGCTCGGTATTTTTGAACAAGTTAAAAATATTCATGCTAGGATCTGATTTTATTAAATTATGTAAATTACTCTCTATGCCAGCCAGTTTATGTTTAATTATTGCCACCTTTTTATGGGGTAGCTCTTTTATTGCACTTAAGTACGCCATTGCCATTTACGACCCTGCATTGGTGATATTTTTACGCATGCTTACTACGTTGGCTTTATCGCTTTGCTTATGGCGTTATGTTATTCGGTTTGAGTATTTAAAAGGTGACTGGAAGTATTTGTTAGGTATGTCGCTGGCTGAGCCTTGCTTGTACTTTTTATTTGAAGGCCATGCAATGGAATATACTTCGGCTTCGCAAGCGGGTGTTATTGTGTCGTGCTTACCTATTATTATTGCTCTGCTTGCCTTTGTATTACTTAAAGAATACATAAGCAAAGCAATTGTTATAGGGTTTACTTTATGTATTGGCGGCAGTATTTTACTTACTCTTCTTTCACCAAGCTCTGACCAAGCACCTAATCCGTTATTGGGTAATTTTTTAGAACTCATGGCCATGGTGTGCGCTGCATTTTATACTGTAAGTATTAAGCATTTAGCTAATCGGTATTCCCCTATCACACTCATTGCATTGCAAGGCATTAGTGGCAGCTTGTTTTTTGCACCGTTTTTATTTTTTATCGACCTACCAAGCGAAAACCAGCATGACTTAACCGCACTTATGAGCATTTTGTACTTAGGATCGTGTGTAACTCTAGGTGGTTATGGCATGTATAACTACGCCATTAGTAAGGTGTCGGTATTAACCGCAGCTGCATATTCTAATTTAATTCCTATTTTTACGCTTATTTTGTCCGCTATTATTTTGGGCGAAGTGCTCAACGTTTGGCAATGGTTGAGCATATTTGTGGTGTTTATTGGTGTAATGGTAAGTCAGCGTCATCAAGAGCTCGTAATCGATATCCCACTTAATGAATCTGGCGAAGATAATTGCGCAGATACAAGTAACCTCAAGTCAGTTCCAGAGGCAAGCGAATCAAAAGGGTAACAGGTAAGCAAATAAAGCCCTGGTGTTTGTAAAAAGTCGTGTTGAGATTGATGGATAACCTCAACCCCCGTTACTTTATAATTTTGCACCACGCCACTTTGCAATTGTAAAGTAAACTGCTCACCCACTTTAGCGTTTTGTAAAAATGCAAAGTGGGTGTCGTTATGCCCTGCTATTAGCGCGCCTTTTTTATTACCAAACTCTTTGCCACCCAACGCTCCTGCGGGTAAAAACTGGCTAGGTGCAAACGCTAAGTTACGACCACTCGCTCCAGCAAGCACACTCAATGTTTTATTATGGCTTGGCCAATTAAGCTGCGCTGTAACGTAGGTATCGGCATAAAACCATGGTTTTACTTGTGCATTAGGGTCGTTAAGTGCCTCTTGCCATGCTTGCTCAATTAATACTTGAGCAAGCCACGCTTTAGCTTGCATATAAGCGCCGTGTCCAAATAATCCTAACCCTAATATTAGTAAACCCGCACTTAGCCACTTTTTCATTTTAAGCCTCTTTTTATTTAGCTCTTTGCTTAAATTTAAGAACGCTAAAACCTAATAATAAAATACAGCCTAGTAAAATATGTAGTCTACTTTGCCCATCGGTTTGTGGTAAACGCATTGCCATACCTTGTGGTAATGCGTTAGTTGCTTGTACGCTTTGCTTTGCCACTTCTTTTGTTTGTGTTTCCTCAATTGCTATAAAAGCAGTAAACGGACTGAGTAATTGATGAGCTAGCGCAAGTTTTTGTACTTCATCTTTAACTGTGTTTTGCTCGTTATATAAAAGCAGCGACTTTATTTTTTCACGAGCCCACAGCTTGGCTATTCCTTTTGCATCGGAGCTATTTTGTGTACTTATTTTAATACTAAAAGGCCCTTGTGAAGTTTGCCCAGTAAGTACCACATTTTTTACGTTATTGAGCTTTATTGCCACCATAATGGGTTCACCAAAATATAAGTCTGGTAATGGTGATGGCCAAAAATCTAATGCATTACCGTTTTCATCATTTAACGCTAAATTAGTAATGGCAGGGTGAGCTAGCTTATCAAACAACTGCTGCATTTTAGGTTGCACTTCGCTTATGCTGCCTATAAATGTGAACGTGCCCTTGCCAACATCGGCGGCTCGGCGCATAAAAAAACTATTAGGTGCACTGCCAATACCCACTGTAAATAGGCGACTATCACCTAGCTTACTTTGTATATTTTTAAACAGTGTATCTTCGTTACTGACACTACCGTCGGTTAAAAATACAACTTGGCGCACAAAACCATCAAACTGGCTTGCATCAAGTACGGTATCTAATGCGCTTTGTATTTCGGTGCCACCATCAGCCCTTAAGCTATAAATAAATCGCTCTGCTCGGCGTAAATTAAAGTCGCTAGCAATAAGCGGCTTATCACTCATTGGGTTAACTACACTATCAAAACCAATAATGTTAAAGCTGTCGTCGCTATCAAGTAGTGACAGCGCATAAAATAATGCTTTTTTAGCTTGCTCTATAGATTGCCCATGCATTGAGCCTGATGTATCAACTACAAAAACCATTTCGCGAGGTAAGCGCTGCGTTTGTACAAATTGATCCCCTGGTGGCATTAACATAGCAAGCCCGTAACGATCCCCGTTCTCAAACTGCTCAGTAAAAAAAGCGGCCTGAGCTTGATCTTTTTGCAGTGGTTTAAACTCAAGTAGAAAATCGCGATTAACTGCATTTGCTTCATTTAAGGCTATTTTATATTGCCCAAATGCGGGATTTTGCACATCAACATTATGAAACTTAGAGTTTATATCTACCAACTCCAAGCCTACATCTATATCAATGCTTAAACTAAATTGGCTGCTTGGTACATTATCATCATTTTTATTACTTTCTTGGGTGCTATATACAGGGCTTAACCAGCCATTTGGCACAGGATTATTCGATGTTTTATTTGTGTTATTTTGCTCAACTTCACCATTTATTACATGGTAACGAGGAGTAATTGTAGTTGGGAACCGAATAGCAAATGTACCGCTGCTGTAATCAATTATTTCTTGGTACTCAAGTTCAATAATTACTTGCTCACCGGGGCCAATATTAGCCACGTTAGTAATAAACATATTCGCACGTTGTTGGCGAACTAAAGCCGCTTGCTTACCTGCTTTTTTAGCCTCAGTGTATTTTTTTTCTGCCTCATCTTTTTTATCAATTTCGCCTTTAATTACTCGATCCCCTATGCGCATCGTCATCGCATGTACTGCGCTTTCATCGGGCAATGGAAATACATAGCGAGCATTTACTGCAAACGGATTTTCGTTTTGATAGGTCTGCGTTACTACAACATGGTTAATGAGACCTGTTAAGGTCATATTAGCGTCGCTTTTTAAAATTATTGCAGAGCTTACTTGCAAGCCCTGACTATCAAAAAGTTCTAATTTAGGCGATTGTGCATGGCTTTTAAAGCTCACTAACATCACAGATATACTTAGTATAAAAAGGCTTACCCATTTAAGGGTAAGCACTTTGGTTGGTCTACTCAATATCAACATAAAATCACTCCATCGAACGCTTAAATTAGTTACTTGCAGTTTGCCCATTTACTGGATTTATTGAGCGAGTGGTAAGGGTCACACGTCTATCAAAAAAGTTATCTTCTACTGTGTTGCTACTTGCCAATGTTTGTTGCTCGCCAAATGCTTGCGTGCTTAATCGTTTATGGCTTACACCATGTTTTATTAAGTAGCTTTGCACGGCATCTACACGCGCTTTAGAAAGTAAAAGATTGGCTTGCTCGTCGCCGCGTTGATCGGCAAAGCCACTTAAATCAAGCGCAAGCTGTGGTTGGTTATTCAAAAGGGCGACAAGTTGATCTAGCTGAAGCGCAAAATGCGAAGCAATAACACTTGAGCCTGTTTTAAACTGCACTGTCATTGCTAATAAGTTATTAATTTGAACTTGAGTTAATTGCTCATTTTGATTGGCAAGTACTTCTACCTGTTGCTCTAGCATGTTGTTATGATTAAGTACGTGTTGGTAATCATTGGTTTTTTCTTTCATGACCGTAATTGCGCGTTCTTGCTCTGCAATTTTATTGTCGGCTACTTTAGACTCTCCTATTAAACCACCCGCAAATGCACCAACAAAAGCACCAATAGGTCCACCTACTACACCGCCAATAATAGCGCCAGTACCTAAGCCTATAGCTGTTTCTTTGTGTCCTTCTTTTGATGGCGTATGAGTAGCTGCTGAGGCAAATGCTTCAGTACAAAAACTAGCAATAAGAGTGAGTGCTATTAATGTTTTTTTCATAGTTTGATCCTTAAAATTGTTTTTTACTTTTATGATGTTTTGTTTTGATGCTTGCATTAAAACAATCTCAAGTGGCAACAAAGGGGAGCAAAAATGGCAAACTGCTGAGCAATTGTGGCAAAAAAAAGGCAATTGCCTTTTTAACCTTACTTAGCTTAAAAACTTCGTTATAGTGCACAGCACAGTAGAGTAGCTAATGATTAAAATGAAAAAAATAGCCATCATTGAAGATGAACCTGCAATTCGCGAAAACTACATAGAAATGCTTAGCGCACAAGGCTACCAAGTTAGTGGCTTTGAAAATCGCGCCAGCGCAGAAGCTGAATTTAAAAATGCCCTGCCCGATTTAGCCATTGTTGATATTGGCTTAGGTCATGAAATAGATGGCGGCTTTTTACTGTGCCAAACACTGCGTTCACTCTCTAAAACACTGCCTATTATTTTTTTAACCGCACGCGATAGTGAAATAGATACCGTATGCGGCCTGCGCATGGGCGCCGACGACTACCTAACAAAAGATATAAGCTTGGCTCATTTAGCTGCGCGTATTGGTGCACTATTTCGCCGGATGGAAGCACTTGAGCAACCCGCTGATGTAAACGCACTCATAACACGCGGGCAATTAACGCTCGACACACAACGTATGCAGGTATTTTGGCAACAACAATTAGTTGATTTAACCGTAACCGAATTTTGGATGCTGCATTCACTCGCGCAACGTCCTGGGCATGTTAAAAGCCGTAATGAGTTAATGAGCGATGCAAAAATTTATGTAGACGACAGCACCATTACTTCACACGTAAAACGTATCCGTAAAAAGTTTATAGCACTCGATAGCACCTTTGATTGCATAGATACTGTGTATGGTATGGGCTACCGGTGGGAACAACACTAATGTTACGATTTGGTCTACGCAGTAAATTTATATTACTTTCATGTTTTTTGTTTTTGCTGCCGTGGCTTGGCTACGAGTACGTATGGGAAATGGAAAAGTTTTTACGCCAAGGCCAAGAAAAAACCCTCGTAGGTACTACTCGCGCACTTGCGACCGCATTGCACGAACGCCCCGCGTTATTTGACGAACAAACTAATTTTTTAGATCAAGTAGTAAAAGGCCGTGATTTATACGCTTATAACCTTAAAAACCCTATTCAGCTAGATGGTAAACTCACCGATTGGGAAAGCTACCAACCGCTGTTTTGGCATTACGATAAGCGCTACTTGCAAAAAACAGACAGTAAACATCAAGCCAGTGATTTATCGTTTGATCATATGGTTGGCAAGTTTGATAATTATTTATACGCCGTATTTAAAGTAACTGATAACACACTTATTTATCGCGCTAAAAACAGCTTAAGTATTACCAATAACGATTATTTACAAATTGGTTTAAAAAATCCAGACGGTCAATTTAACACCTACATAATTGCACCGCGCCAAGATGGCTGGGTCAATGCGTTTAATGCCAATACCAAAGCCCCTTTTACAAAAATTCAGGGCTATTTTGAAAGTACTAATACAGGTTATAACGTAGAGCTGCGTTTTCCCATTAGCATGTTGGGCAATAAGCTTGGCTTTGCTATTGTTGATGTAGATAATAAAGATGCCTTGTTAGAACCAAAAATAATGTCGACCTCAAACTTAAATAACCCAAACGATTTAGGCTCTGTATTAGTTCCCTCTCCAGAGATTAGCCGTATTTTAAAAGGTATGGGTCACAGTGGTAGCCGTATTTGGGTAGTCGATAACCATCATCGTGTACTTGCGCAATCGGGTACTATTCAAAATGCAGATGGCGTATGGGCTGACGGTCTCAAAAATCAGCCACCAGAAACTACATGGCAACGCTTTGAACAAACTTATTTGCACCCATTGTATTATAAAATTTTAACGCGTCCCGAAAATGAATTTTTAGATACCCTGCACGATGTAGCTTCTATGCAGGGCACGCACTTAGCTAAAGCATTAAAAGGTCAACCTGCATCGTCTTGGCGCTTAACCCCCGACAGCAAAGCCGTTATTTTATCGGCAGCTTACCCTATTTGGATCCAAGACCAAGTAATTGGCGCGGTAATAGCAGAGGAAACTACAAACGGCGTACGAACACTGCGTAACAAATCGCTCGAAAAACTCTTTAACGTTATTTTAGCCGTTATGCTAATTGGCACTGTTACCCTGTTCTTTTTTGCCTCGCGTATATCGAGCCGTATTAGACGACTACGCGATACAGCTGAGCAAGCAATTGATGCACAAGGGCGTGTTACCGGCAGTATTAATTACAGTGACGCAAACGATGAAATTGGCGACCTATCGCGTAGTTTTTCAAACATTGTGAGCCGACTTGGTGGCTATACCGATTACTTAGAAAATATGTCGTCGCGGTTATCGCATGAACTGCGCACGCCTGTTGCGGTAGTACGTTCATCACTTGAAAACTTACAAAGTTTGCCACAAAATGAGCTAAGTCAAAAATACCTCGATCGCGCCAGTGAAGGCGTTGAACGCTTAGGTAAAATTATAACCACCATGAGCGAAGCAACCCGCCTTGAGCAAAGTATTCAAAGCAATGAACCCGAGCCATTTGATTTACAAAAAGTAATAAATGGCTGTATGCAAGGCTACCAACTTACTTACCCAAACCAGTTATTTACGCTTGATTTATACCAAGCAAAATTGCCTATGCAAGGCGCACCAGAATTTATAGCCCAGCTACTTGATAAACTGATTAATAACGCGCTAGAGTTTAGTGAAACCAATACTGCTATTAATGCGAGCCTTAAACATATTGAAAACAAAGCAATATTAACAGTGAGTAATACTGGTCCCGCTTTACCTGAAGGATTAACTGAACATATTTTTGATTCTATGGTGTCGGTACGTAGTCAGCAAATGCAGCAACAGCCACATTTAGGATTAGGGCTTTATATTGTAAGGTTGGTGTGCGATTACCATAAAGGGAGCGTAACAGCGCAAAATAACGAACAAGGCGATGGTGTAGTGTTTACCGTAACGCTGCCGTTAGTTAATAGTTAAGCTAAAGTCGTATCTACAACCATGCTATTTATAACGACAACGCTGTAGTGAAATGGTGATTACATAATAAACCAAATAAAGCTGTATCTTCTTTGTTAAATTCAGCCATTAAAATTAACTTTAACTACATACGTATTAACACTTGAATTCTACTCACCCCGTAAAACCTGCCGATTACAATTTAGTGCAAGTTCAAATGTAACTATTCACTTTTTATTCAGTCAAATGACCATACCCTAATCATATTAAAGTATTACATTTGAGGAATAACCATGAAGTCACCACTCGAGCGTGAAGAATTAGATTTTATTTTTGATTTATATAGGCCCTCTAAAAAGCCTGTGTCTGAGAACATAAAACCAAAAAGTATTAACTACAAAGAACTAAGAAAGCACGACGCGAGCAAAAACCAAGGCATATCGCACTACTTAGTTTAACTTTATTACGATTGAGACTTCTCTCGTTCTAAAAATGCTTTAATGCAGTTAATTTCTGCAAGCCTTACTTCTTCGCCTATTTCTGGACCTTTTTTACCGCTTTTAAGTGCATTTTGTACTATCTGCTTTTTGTCCATTTTTTGTAGTTCAATATGAATTTCTCGCAGTTTAGCTGCTTGCGGGTATGGCTTATCAACAAGTGTTTCACCTCGCCCTTGCGCATCACACTGGCAAGCTTGAGTAAACGCTATAAAACGCTCTGGGTGCACCAAAGCATTTAGATTAGTGATAATTAACTTATGAATTGTTTGCGCTCTTAACTGATCGACCGTATGGCAAAGCGTATGGTTATCACTGGTGAGCACACCAATATCACGAAAACGGTTAGGCACTTTTAAGCGCTCACAAAACGCCTCAACTACTGCAACGCCTTCGCGTTCATGCCCACGTAAATTTCCGCGTATTTTATAACTAAGTGCTTTACCAAAGTCATGGGTAAGCGCAGCAAAGCGCGTTTCTAAATTAAAACTTAAATCTGCGGCTCGTCTAAGTACTAGCATGGTATGTACAAACACGTCACCCTCGGGATGATGCGCTGCTGGTTGTGGTACATCAACCATACGCTCAAGTTCTGGAAAAATACCTAAGCCTTGTAGTGCTTCAAAATAAAGCTCAGGGTGTTTTTCGCTAAGTGCTTTTTCGGTTTCAAGCCACACACGCTCAGGTACTAAATGATTTAGCTCACCTTTATTTTTAAGCTCACGCATTAATGCGTATGTACTCGGGTGAATACTCCAATCACGGCCATAGCGCGCTAAAAAACGGGCAATACGCAGTACCCGAACAGGGTCTTCTACAAATGCTTCTGTGGTATGGCGCAGTGTTTTGCTTTGTAAATCTGCTTGGCCATTAAAGGGGTCAATAATATTATTATTTTCGTCAAGCGCCATTGAGTTTATGGTTAAATCACGCCTAGCTAAGTCCTCTTCTAGCGTTACCGTTGAGCTGGCATCAACCACAAAGCCGGTATAACCTTTGCCACTTTTTCGCTCTGTACGTCCTAGTGCGTATTCTTCTTTTGTTTTTGGGTGTAGGTAAACAGGAAAGTCGCTACCTATTGGTACAAAACCGAGCGATTGCATTGTGTCTGGCGTTTCACCAATCACGACATAATCGTTATCTTTTGATTTTATATTTAGTAGTTTGTCGCGCACAGCACCACCAACTAGGTAAACCTGTTTTAAGTTACTTTTCACTTTATTCCCAATAACACTTGCCCAATTGTTTGACGCTAATCATATCATTAATTAATAAGTTCTGTGATGTTTGCCAAGCTTAAGTAAGCTCATTACAATGGCGCATTATTTTAATGCCATAGCCTTATATTCAATGAAAAATCATTCATCAAAAAAAGAACTCATGTTACTACCTATTTTATTGGTGGTTATTTTAATGTGTGTGGCAGGTCACTTTTTACTACAAGCTAATTTTCAAGACAGCAATATGGTTGAATACATGCTTGCCGCCTTGCCGTTTGCTATGTTTGGATTAGTTATTGTGGCGTTTAAAATGGCGGCTAAAAGCGAAAAGGATGAGCAAAATGAGCAGGACTCTTAATCCTGCTTTATCTTTTTAGAGCGATCTATTTATTTAAAGTACGTGGTACCCAAACCAATCTGGTTTAATTGCTTGAGCTTGCCCACTAGGCGTGAGTTTAATGTTTAACTGGCTGTCGAGTAAATCAATGGCAAAGCAGTCATCTACGTCGTGTAAGTCATCTTTATGAATATGACTAAGCCCTGCGAGTAAATCATTTTTAGCGCGTTGCTTAGCCTCATTACTGCTACTTGCAACATACAATGCAAAGTCGTGTTGCTCAGCCATAGAATCGCTTCTGTAAGCGCCTAGGTTTACAAAATAGAGTTGTTTATTTTGCTCAACATAAGTATCAACTACTTCTACTTTAAAACCGTCAATATGACTAATTGCCATGTAACTATCCATGTGAACACTGCTTCTGTCGCCTACCCATTGGCTTTTTAATTTAGTATACGTTTGCTCTATGTTTTGCCCTACCACAAAGCGAATGTCATGCATTTCTATGTGGCAGCCTTGAATTCGGCCACCTAAATACACCATAAATAATTGCATGCTTTTCCTTAACCTAAATTATCAACATCAATATTATGTTTTTTAATCAGCTTATAAAAATCAGAGCGGTTACGTTTAGCAAACTTTGCGCCTTCAGCTACATTACCACCTGCCATTTTTAGGGTGTTGATAACGTAGTCGCGCTCAAACTCTTTTTTTGCGTCGTTTAGCGACAATGGCTCTACGTTTGTTTCGTTACTATTCAGCGCTGTTAATACTAAATGTTCTGAAATAACTTCGCTTGGTGTAAGTGCCACTACTTGTTCAATTACATTTTGTAATTGGCGAATATTACCTGGCCAATCGTAGCGTACTAATGCATGCATGGCTTCATTGGCAAAACGTTTTTCATTTTGGTTCATGCGTTTAGCAATGCTGGCACTAAAATGCTGTGCTAATAAACTTATATCTTCGCGGCGCTCACAAAGCGGCGGTAGTTTTAAGTTAACAACGTTTAAACGATAATATAAATCTTCCCTAAACTGCTGGTTTAAAATAGCATCGGGTAGATTTTTATGTGTTGCTGAAACTATACGTACATCAATCGCAATTTCTTCTTGAAAGCCTACTGGGCGAATAGTTTTTTCTTGTAGCACCCTTAATAACTTAACTTGTAAATTAAGTGGCATATCGCCTATTTCATCTAAAAATAACGTGCCGCCCTCAGCTTGCTGAAACAAACCTTGATGATCTTTGATTGCGCCAGTAAATGAGCCTTTTTTATGGCCAAATAATTCTGACTCTAAAAGCTCACCCGGTACAGCGCCGCAGTTTATAGCGACAAACGGACCCTCTTTTACATGACTATGCTGATGAATAGCTTGTGCGAGTAATTCTTTACCAGTACCACTTGCACCCGAAATTAATACATTAACATGAGTCGGTCCAAGCAATTTTACTTGCTCTAGCAAATGCAACATAGCACCGCTGCGCGTTACTATATTACTTTTTGGCACAACTTCATCTGCATTAACACCATGTATTTCTATCGCTTTAGCGAGGCTGTCAAATAGCTCATCTTTATCTATTGGTTTAGTTATAAATGCAAAAATACCTTGCTTGGTTGCCTCCACCGCATCAGGGATTGAACCATGTGCAGTCATCATAATAACGGGCAATGCAGGATAGCGACTTTGTAATTGACGATGCAATGCCATACCATCCATTTCGTCCATTCGTAGATCAGTTATTACAGCATCAAAAACATGACTTTTTAATGTTTGTAATGCAATTAAGCCACTTTCACAGGTTGTTACTTCGTAGCCTTTTGATTCAATACGAATAGCGAGCAGTTTTAATAAGCTGGCATCGTCATCGACTAATAATACTTTTGCACCTTGTGGTTTTGCTGCTGCCATTATTACTACTCCTTGGTTTCTTCGCGCAATAAAAGCTGTTGCTCTATAGTCGCTAATGACGAGAGGGTTTCTTGCATTTTATTATTGAGAGCTTGTTGCTCTTTTTTAGCATTTATTTGCATAATGACTTGCTGCTTTTGCAACCATAAATATTGCTTGATGTCGTCAGGCCAAAAGTAGGCTAAGTCGAGTTTAAGCAATTTAGTCATTACTGTATTAGGGTCGTTACTGGTGTTTAAACACATAAATTTAAAAAAGCTTTTTAGTTCTTTTTCACCAAGGTAAACCTGCTTAACTGGAGTTACCTTAAATCCACCACATTGATTTGCATGCCATGCAATTACCTGCTCTGCTGGTGGATAAATAGGATCGTCCTTTGGACGAGATTTAGGGCTTGGCTTAGTGTTTTTATCTGTCGTGACCTGAGTATCGATCACTGGTGCCGGTGTTGTTTTTGTTATTGAGGCAGAAACATGTTCTTCTTGTGCGTTGTTAATCTCGCAACCCGATAAAATGATGGTGCTACCAAGCACACATAAAATAGTCATTAAACGCGATCGCATGCTAATTAACTCCTTGAATAGTTGTTATTGGAATTTTAATTAAAAATAGACAACCTTTAGGTTCATTATGTTCCACCACTAATTGCCCTCGTAATTGCTCAACAGACTCTTTTACAATAGTTAAACCCAGTCCACTGCCTTGCAGAGTAACATTTTTACTGTGTTTGCCTTGATAAAATGCGCTAAAAATTTGAGTTTTTTCTTGCTCTTTTATGCCGCACCCTTCATCAGTAACAGCGATACAAAGCTGGTTTTGCTCAAGTGCCAAATTAATAGTGACACTTTGCTTATCTTCAGAAAATTTTAAGCCATTAGAAATTAACTGAATTAAAATCATTTCAATTAATTCGCTCGGTAACGCGAGCGTTTTATTAGGGAGGTGATTTTGCCACTTTATTGCTTGCTCTCGAGCACCTAAACGATGTTCAAAGTGACTGTTTATTTTATTAATAAGATAAGTAAACTCAACTTCGCTTAAGCTATCTTTACTGGTTCGAATAGCGTTGTAACTTAATAAACTGTCGATCATAGTACGTAAGCGCACCATTGATTGAGCAATAAGCTCAAGTACCGCTTTTTGCTCATCAGTAATAGGACCAACTATTTCATCGGCGAGTAAATCGGTACCCTCAACCATTGAAGCCAGTGGCGTTTTAAGCTCATGCGTTACATGGCGTAAAAAGGTATCTTTTTGTTGTTCAAGTACATGAAGCTGCTCTTGCACCCATTGTAACTTATTACCCAATTCAACTAATTCAGCAGAGCCTTTTACCGATATTTTTTGCTGCCAATGACCTTGCCCTAATTTATCTATAATTGATGTTAATCCTTTTAAGCGACCACTTATTCGCCATAAAAAACCGCCCCCTACAATTAAAGTAAGTGGAATAAGTGCTACCAACCAATTTATAAATGATGTTTGTAAGCTTGTTAATTCATTTTTATTATCAGTGATTTGGGTTTCGTTTTTATCACGTAACCACAGTGTAAGCTCCGCCATTAAATCACTTATAGGCACAAATAATTCTGCCTGCTCTTGTTTTTCTTCAACGAGTTGTACGTGCGCGGCTTGTAGAGTTTTACTTAAACGCTGCCATTGCGCACTATGATCTTGGCTTGCATTAATGAGCGTTAGTTCATCTACGCTTTGTAAAGATGACTGCCACTTATCAACAATTAATTTATCGAGCGACTCGCTTTTTAATACCCAGTTTTGTCTTGTAGCGCGCTCAAGGCTGTTTAGTTCTTGCTTTAAAGCATTGAACGATTTAGTGACTTGGTAGTTATTACTTACTATTAGTTGAGTAACGTCTAACTGCTTGTTAAGCGCATTTAAAAATACAATAACGACCAACGAAAGAGGAAGTAGTGACAACAGCATGCTTATTACAAATTGACCTATTAAATTAGGTCGCCAATTAAGCATTGTTTTGTATTTTTCAGCCATGGTTGTTGGCATTATGTTTAATCCTCATTGACGTTAAGCATTCTATTATTAGGCGTCTACCTTATACACTAGCTGAATCAACAATTACATTTAATACGATTAACTGTTCGCGTAATAAAAACACCTTGTCGCTAAACTGCAACAACGTAACTCATTGATTTTAAATACCTAGTATAAATCTCTTAAAATTGTGTTGCTAAAAGCACACAAAAGTTACATCAAATTCAGTAAAAATTTCATACTCACATCTAACTACCTAAATAACCGGTTGAAAATAAACAAAAATACTTTTTGGCATCATTTTTGTAATGGGTATAACAACTTTATTTAATAAGGAAATAATTATGAACAATCGCTTTTTAGTAATCTCGTCATTACTCGCTTTGGGCTTTTTAAGCACAGGAGCACTCGCTATGGACGTTCAAGCTACTTTTAACGAGTTAGACAAAGACAGTAACGGTACATTAAACGAAGCCGAAGCTGGCGAAGACGCCGTATTACATGAAAACTTTGCACAAATAGACACAAACCAAGATGGTTTGTTGTCGCTAAATGAATTCAAAAAATTTATTCAATAAACACATTTAATAAGGAACGTGATTATGAAACAACTTATAGCCGCTTTTTCATTAATGTTTTTAGCAATTAGTGCCACAGTACTTGCATCACCAACAAATGTGCGTTTTGCCCATTTAGATAAAGATATGGACGGGCAAATATCAATTACCGAAGCAAAAAAAGACAAAGAAGTAATGAAACAATTTACTGATTTGGATGAAAACGACGACGAAATGATCTCAAAAAAAGAATTTGAGAGCTTTAAACCTTAAGGTTAAGTTTTACTTAAGCTTCTATCTAGTAAAGTGAACTTAAAGTATTTGCCATAATCCCTGAGGGAGTGTGTAAAAGGATTTAATGTTGGGAGTTAAATTATGGCAAGTGCTTTATCCCTTCTAGCTTAAAGCTAAGTATTTAATATTAATTAAATTTAAATATTGACTGTTTTAGTGATCTAAAGCCCCGCTAACCTCGTTTAATGCTTTTTTATATAGAACAACTGTATAAATTTTTTGACTCGTTATCAGGTTCTTTGTGTCGCTAAAGTGGGTTACTTACTTAACACTATGAGTATAAACGTTAGTAAAACCGTAAATACTGCATTTTGGAAGGAACATCATGAAGATACTTACTTTGTTATCAAGCATCTTAATGCTATCAAGTTTTAGCGCCTCAGCACTTGATGTAAAGCAACGCTTTGACCACCTAGACTCAAATAAAAGTGGATACCTAACTCACGATGAACTTGATGCTCAACCACAATTACTAAACACTTTTGTAATGTGGGATAAAGATCAAGACAGTAAAATATCACTAATCGAATTCAAAAATTATCTAACCAATAACCTCTACTGAGTAATTTCATGAAAAATATAAGCTATATAGCGTTTTTTTCGCTTAGCATTTTTAGCACATTAAGTT
Organism: Pseudoalteromonas sp. Z9A5; assembly: GCF_011378875.1. Classification (NCBI taxonomy): domain Bacteria; kingdom Pseudomonadati; phylum Pseudomonadota; class Gammaproteobacteria; order Alteromonadales; family Pseudoalteromonadaceae; genus Pseudoalteromonas; species Pseudoalteromonas sp. Z9A5. The sequence continues at coordinate 53,400 of NZ_WTLC01000024.1, read as the reverse complement.
TTGCCGTAAGTAACGATATTGCTAAGCAATTTGAAAAATTAGATAGAAATAAAGATGGGGCTTTAACACGTTCAGAAACAGCGGCAGATCCCGCTCTGTGGTCGCGCTTTTCTAACTACGATCAAGATAAAGACGGGAAACTAAGACTTAACGAATATGACTTGTATGCAAGTAAGTAATAATTATTAAAGCTAGGTAAATAAAAGTACCTAGCTTTTTTATATTGATACGTTATTAACTGCGACTCTATTTTCCGCAAGGACAATGCGTTAGATACTTTGTATCGCTAGGTTTGGGCTCACGATAAAGTCCATTCGAGCATAAGTTAATATAGGTTGCTTACTTGTATTTTGAGCTGCGGATCATAACGCAATAGATTCATAGTCGCTGCTGCATTTTTATCAAATACTCCCTCAGGGTAGGACGAAATGGTGTTATACCCTTGAGCCCTACCCTGTGAGTTAACTAGCACAGATAACTCAACACAACCTGAAGTACTTTTCTTTGCGGCTTCTATCGGGTATCCCGGCTCAACTCTTTTAGCAACATTCCAATATTCACCTGCCTCACTTTGAAGTTCAGGACTCGATAAATCAACAAAACTCGGCATTTTATCGTTTACTTGTTTATCCGACGTTGAGTTATAGGCTGTTAGCATCATGCTCAAGGGGAGTAATAAATAGAGGGTTTTCATCGCATTTTCTTTTACTTGGTTAGTTATTATTAATTAGATTTTCACTAATGACCTCTTTCGTAAACAGCGCCTGTCTCTCCTATATAAAAAACCCTTATCTCAAGTTGTTGGTATTATAAAAATGGTTTTGCTAGTGTTAACGTACAAACAATAAAAAATAATGCCTCATGTTACTCAAAAAAATAATCAAACCACTCATACTCGCTAGCCTTTGTGCTGGCTCTAGCTACGCTATTGCACAAACTAAAGTAATCTATAACGCCAATGGCTATACCCCTTTATATAAAGGAAAAATGCTAAAAGGCGAAGTTCAACAGTTTTCTACCCTTGTAATAAAAGATGGCAAAGTAGTAAAGCTAGGTGGCGATACATTAAAAAACAGCTACCCTAATGCAAAGTTAATTGATGCAAACGGTAATACATTGCTACCAGGCTTAATTGATGCGCATGGGCACGTTATTGGGTTAGGTGATAATTTATCGCAGCTTGATGTGCGCGGCGCAAAGTCTGTAAATGAAATTACGAAAAAACTAAATATATTTGCTGACAATAAGCAAGATTGGATTATTGGTAGAGGTTGGAATCAGGAACTTTGGGATAATGCGCAGTTTCCTACCGCAGCTGATTTAGACAAAGTAGTAAAAGATAGACCTGTTGTGCTTTCGCGTATAGATAGCCATGCTATTTGGGTTAATTCAAAAGCGCTTGAACTAGCTGGCATTACGGCTCAAACAAAAGCGCCAGATGGCGGCGAAATAATTAAAGATGAATTTGGCAATCCTACTGGTATATTTGTAGATAAAGCCGAGGCATTAATTACACAACATATGCCAGCACCATCAAAGCAAGATATTAGCGACTCTCTTGATGCAGCAGGCAAGCATTTACTTAGCTTAGGTATTACATCAACCCACGATGCAGGTATTGATAAAACCACATGGGAAGTATACAAAGAACGAAGCAAGCTTGGTAATTTGCCAGTACGTATTGTTGCAATGCTTAGTGGTGCAAGTCCCGATTTAAAAACGATGTTAAAAGCGGGTCGTTATCAAGATACTAACGACTTCATGTCTATTCGTAGCGTTAAAGTATACGCAGATGGTGCGTTAGGATCTCGTGGTGCAGCACTCATTGAAGATTATGCTGATAGAGCTAACTACCATGGCTTAATGCTCGAAACTCAAGAAAAACTTGAAGCGCTTTTTACCCTAAGCTTTAAAAGTGGTTTTAGTGCAAACACACATGCTATTGGCGACAAAGCAAACAAAGTGGTACTTGATGCCTACCAAAATGTATTTAAAAAAACAGGCGGCATATTACTTCGTAACCGCATAGAGCATGCGCAAATAGTAACGCCCGACGACATCCCTCGCTTTAAAGCACTAAAAATAATTCCATCAATGCAACCAGTGCACGCAACATCAGATATGCACATGGCAGAGCAACGCTTAACCGAAAAACAATTAAGTGGTGCTTATGCGTGGAAAACCTTTTTAAAGCAAGGTTCAGTTATTGCTGCTGGTTCTGATTACCCTGTTGAATTAGCTAATCCGTTTGATGGGTTATATTCTGCAATTACACGTATGGATCATGAACAACTACCCGCTAATGGCTGGCGTGCAAGTGAAGTACTAAGTAGAGAAGATGCCCTGCGAGCGTTTACTTTAGGGGGCGCTTATGCGGCTCATCAAGAGTTTAAAATTGGCAGCTTAGAAAAGGGTAAATGGGCTGACTTTATTTTAATCGATAAAGACTATTTTAAAGTGCCGGTTGACGAAATTTATAAAACCAATGTGCTGCAAACATGGATTGCAGGTACGCTTCGTTATGAAAAAGAAGAGGTTACATCAAAAAAATAAATGCAAATAAACGAATTAATTATAAAAATTAACTAAAGTAATCAAAAAGTGTGTCGATAAGGTTGGGTAATTTAAAATTCCCCTTATGTTTCAGGAAGAAAACATGTTATCAAAAAAGATATCTTTAACTTTATCGGCACTTTTTACACTTTCACTTTCAGCTTGTTCTACTCACCCTGTATATAACGGTCATGCTCCACATAATAACAATTCGCAAAATCACGCGCACAATGCTAAATACACTGAGAACTATCAGCCACGCGTAAGTAATTGGCAATTTCCAGAAAACAACTACCGCCCAATTAATAGCAGTAAATTACTAAGTAATTACACTGAACAGTTAGCTATGAAACTAATTGAAAACATGAACTATATAAATAGCACAACACCTATCGCTATTACGTCTTTTGTAAATTTAGACGACAATCTGCAAACAACAAATATTTTTGGTAATCATTTAGCTGAGAGTTTTATAACAGAATTACAAGAATTTGGATTGTCTGTTGTTGATTATAAACACACAGGTACAGTGCATGTAACACCAATGGGTGATTTTTCGTTTAGCCGAAATGGTAAAGACCTTAAAGGTTATCCGCATATAGAATACACATTAACGGGCACACTTACTTACACCAACAGAGGCGTTATTGTTAACGCTCGTATTATTGGTGCTAAATCAAAAGTAGTGGTGTCTTCGGCTAAAGGATTTATACCGAGCTTTATAGTGGAATCGTTATACCCAACGCGCAGAACAGATGGAATAATGTTAGACGCAATTCAATAGATTAAATAAAAAACAAAAAAGGGTTAACGCAAGTTAACCCTTTTTTACTTCAGCTTTTAGGCGCTTCGGCTTTAGGCTGGCGATATATTTTTATAATGTGATATAAATTTACAAGCGACAGTAAGCCATTCGTAAAAATAACGGGCACTGCACCTATCGCAACACCGTACGCTGTAAAGACCATACAACCAAACATGTTGTACCAACGTAGCTTCACTAGGTCTGTCATTGTTAACGATGCAACTAATAAAGCTGATGCAATATAACCTAAATATTCCCAACTCAATTGTTCTCTCCTAGGCTTTAGGTTAGCATTACATTACTGCTAACTTATCGCACTTATAAGTATTGCAAAGTTATACCAATTTTCTTAATTAAGTAATTTATTTTGAGCTAAGAAAACAGGGTCGATAACAAGGCAAAAATTTCGTTATTTAGTTGTTCTAAATCAGAAGTTTTTAACACAGTTAGCGCCAAGTTTAGCTCTAAAATTGATTAAAGATTATTGTGGATTGGTATTACAACAAAATAAAAAAGCTAACTTGCTTAAAAACCTTAAAAAAGTTTGCCGGCAATTGCCAGCAGCTTCCTAAATCATTACACGGGAAATGAAGGTTAAATAATATTATTAGCAAGGCTAATAATAGTAGCAAGTTAGCATAAATTCTTAGAGCCGTAATGCTAACGTCATTAAGGTGTAATAAATAGGACATTTGTCCGAAGAGCGCATTGATGTTTCAATACCATTTTTCTAGTTACCTTGTTGACCAACTCCTCACCTTTGCGGGTAGTAGTTATCAGCAATCAAAAAAAGAAGTGCTTATCCACCAAGATCAGCCCTTAAGCAAGCTTGTGCTTGTGCGCAGTGGTACTGTGTCGTTTAGTTACGACGTAGGTAATGGACGACGCCTGCTGCTAGGTCAATTGGATTGCAATAATACTCTTATTGGCGAAATAGAAGCGCTTAATAATAACCCCTGTATTTATACGGTAACGTGCTTTAGCGATGTTACATATAATCTTATTGAGCTTAGGCATTGGCGTACGCTATTACTTGAAAAGCCAGAGCTTAGCCTTTATACCGCACAAACTATTGCAGCTAAATTTCAAGAAAATCAAAAGATCAATTTAGATAAGCTATTACTACCTTTGAGCTACAACATAGCAAAAGATTGCTTATTAAGAGCGGAGAATAACAACCCTACGCTACTTCGTGCCTACCCAACGGTAAATGCTGAAGCAGAACGTTTTGCAACAACTGAGCGCGCTTACAGGCGTGTTGTTACAGAGCTAGTAGAAAAAGGCTTAGTACTGAGAAGTAACGATGGCTTACAAGCCGTAGATATACCAAGGCTAAGTGAATACGTAGATAGCTTTGCTCAACTTTAAGCCGGTTGCTTAAATAGTTAACCAAGCAGTTAACTAAGCAATTAGCTAAATTTTAAACACAAAAAAGGCCTTTACGGCCTTTTTTATTTATCTTGAATTTTGGTTAAGCAATTAACTCCCCACCATTCAAGTTAGTTATATTTGTATATTACTTTTCTAACAAAATATCGTGTATTTTTGCAAGATCAGATTTACCAGCAATAATTTCATCCGGCGTTAAACCCGAAAGTTCATGCGGGAACACTAACCACTCTTCAGACTCATGAATATAATAATCTGGCTTCATGTCTACTTTAGAGTTTTTAGGTTTGTAATATGGGCATGCAATACGAATATCGCGCGGTAAGTTTAAGCGCATAAGCTCAGAAAGCTTTTCTTTTAACGCAAAAATACTGCGACCAGAATCAAACACGTCATCAACAATTAAAAGTGAATCGCCAGCATTCGCGTTTTCAACAATGTAATGTAAACCGTGTACTTTAATTTCTTTTGACTGCTTACCAATACCGTAATAAGACGAGGTACGCACTGCAATGTGGTCTGTCTCAATACCTTTGTAATCATAAAATTCTTGCACCGCAATACCAATTGGTGCACCACCTCGCCAAATACCAATAATAAAGTCTGGACGAAACCCATCTTTATATACTTGTGCCGCTACGCGGAACGAATCTTCAAGCAGCTGTTGAGCTGTGATGTAGCACTTATCTGACATAGTTAAAACCCCCAGTGGTGAGAATAACATTTGAGCACAGCTTAAAATAAAGCCAAGATTCAACTCAAACAGGTATTGGCGACGGATTTTACCGTAAATCGAACTAAATTGCTTGCCTTGCGCACAAAAAAAATAGGCGCTTGTGAGCGCCTATTTTAAAACTAATTTATATTATGCTTTTTCTAGCAAAGTACGTGCAACCGTACGCATACCTTGCGTTGTTGCACCCGCAGCCCATTGGTTTGTGCTACTCATGTTAAATGCCGCAGCTAAATCAATGTGTACCCAACCTTTACCATCGTTTGGTACAAAGCGTGATAAAAAGCCTGCCGCATTTGATGCGCCGCCGTAACCGCCACCTTTTTGTGCACGGCTATTAGCTGTATCAGCGTAAGGTGATGGACAGTTTTGCTGATGCCATTTTTCAAGAGGTAGAGGCCAAGCAGCTTCCATTTCTTGGCAAGCAAATCCTTCAACTTCACGTACAAACTCTTTATCAAGCGCAAATAATGCATTGTACTCTTGACCAACAGCAACTAATGCAGCACCGGTAAGTGTTGCAGCGTCAATAATAAGTGGTGCGCCTGTCTCTCCTGCGGCCATTAAGCCATCAGCTAGCACTAAACGCCCTTCTGCATCAGTATTTACGATTTCAACGGTTGTACCATTTTTATAAGTAAGAATGTCACCTAACTTATATGCATGACCCGAGATTAAGTTCTCAGCACAACATAAAAACAGCTTAATACGTTTTTCAATACCACGATTAATAGCCAATGCTAAGCCAGCAGTTACTGTTGCAGCACCGCCCATGTCGCATTTCATACCAAGCATACCTTCGCTCGACTTAATAGAGTAACCGCCTGAGTCAAACGTAATACCTTTACCTACAAGTGCAGCACTTACTGGCGCGTTTTCATCGCCAGTAGGATTGTAATCAAGCTCAAGCAATACTGGTGGACGAACGCTGCCACGACCAACAGCGTGAATACCAATCCACTGTTGCTCTAATAATGCATCGCCTTTAATGATTTGGTAGCTGACGTGTTCAGGCGCTAATGATTGAATAAATTCAGCGGCTTTTTCAGCTAGGCTTTCAGGGTAAATGTCATCGGCTGTACCGTTAACCATTTCACGCGCCCAAATTGCCGATGTTTTTAAGTAAGCAAGTTCTTTAATATCTGATTGTGCGTTATCAACAAACTCAACACCATCTAATGATTTTGGTGTTACAAAACCTTGGTAAAAAGCCCACTGGCTTTCTGTGCACCAAGTGTCGCCTGCTAATTCAACGTTTTTAACGCCTTGGATTGCAATAGTACGACCTGCTTTTTGAACATTTTTTAATGTTTCTTGTTCAGACAAATGAACCGTTGCACCATGCTCGTTAAAAGATAACGACGCATTTTCGCCCCAATGGCTTGGCGCAGACTGCTCGCTTAGTTGAACAACAAATTTTTCACTCATGTTAGAATACCTTTGCACTTAAATGTGCCACCGAGTTTACTATAGAGCGCTTAAGTTCCCAACAGCTTGAGATAAATAACATAAATCACGCTACTGCTTAGCATTTACGCCTTGGAAGTTATTATGAAATATACGCCAGCACTGCAATCAGCTACATTATTAAGGCGCTATAAACGTTTTTTAGCCGACTTACAGCTTAATGACGGTTCTGAATTTACCGCGCATTGTGCTAACACAGGTAAAATGACGGGATGCGCAGAGCCTGGTTTTAATGCTTTTTATTCCACAAGCAATAATACTAAACGAAAGTACCCGCATTCATTAGAGCTTACCCAAAACCATTTATCGCAACTTATATGTGTAAATACAGCCATAGCAAATAAAGTGGTAGAAGAAGCAATAAATAACAACGTTATTAGCGAGCTTACACATTACGAACAATTACAAAGCGAAGTAAAATATGGCAGCGAAAACAGCCGTATCGACTTTTTACTTACAAGTAAAAATGAGCCTGATTGCTACGTAGAGGTTAAATCGGTCACTTTATTAAGTGAAAATGATACACACAATGGGCAAGGTTATTTCCCTGATACACAAACAGTTCGCGGACAAAAACATATTCGTGAATTAATAGAAATGGTCGAACAAGGGCATCGCGCCGTACTACTGTTTGCTATTTTGCATGAAGGGATAAATACCGTCAGTGCTGCGGCGCATATAGATGAAAAATATGCTCAGTTATTAAACCAAGCAATTAACAAAGGCGTTGAGGTATTGGCTTACAAAGCTATTATTTCTGCAAATGAAGTTACACTTCATACAAAAATTTCATTTATATAAAAATCTATTAATACAAAGCATTAAGTTAATTAAAATTTTTAAATAGCACTAAACTTTAGTAAAACTTTAAAATAGTCGTTTTGAATTCACTAAACTAACTTGTTTTTAAAAGTTTTGCCCACATAACAAGGCAAGTTTTAGAAAGCGAATACGTGAATGAATAAAAGTGTAAACAAGATATTAATACGCTTTTAAATCACTAAATATGGTTGAAGCTAATTCGATTAATTAAAAATAAATTTGCCTAGGATATAAGTTTCTGTTATTTATACCGCCGGCTAATGCTGAGGCATTAAATTAAGGATTTAGGAGATAGTTATGCCAGACCAAAAGAAACATGGTTTATTGGCTCAAGCCGGTTTAGAACCATACCAAGAAAAACCAGGCGAAGAGTACATGAATGATGCACAACGTGCTCATTTTAGAACGATTTTAGAAACTTGGCGTAACGATCTTCGTAACGAAGTTGATCGTACAAAGTCGCACATGCAAGACGAAGCAGCCAACTTTCCAGACCCAGTTGACCGCGCAGCACAAGAAGAAGAGTTCTCTTTAGAACTTAGAACACGTGACCGCGAACGTAAACTAATCAAAAAAATTGAAAAAACAATTAATTTGATTAAAGAAGATGATTTTGGCTTTTGTGAGTCTTGTGGCATCGAAATTGGTATACGCCGCTTAGAAGCGCGCCCAACTGCTGATCTATGCGTAGACTGTAAAACACTTGCAGAAATTAAAGAAAAGCAATCTGGACGCGGCTAATTAATTTATATTAATTAGTTATGCCTCCTACAGCCGTTACTGCGCCTATGTGTAAATATCGCGGGCGTTTTGCACCGTCTCCTTCTGGACCATTACATTTTGGTTCACTTGTGGCGGCTGTAGGTAGTTACCTTGATGCAAAAGCAAATCAAGGAAAATGGTTAGTCCGTATTGAAGATATAGACACCACGCGCGTTATTAAAGACGCCGACACCGATATTCTAAACACCTTACAAGCCTATGCCCTATACTGGGACGAACCTGTTGTTTATCAAACGCAGCGCCTTAATTTATACCAAGACACCGTTAACTCCCTTTTAAAGCAAAACCTTATTTATGGGTGTAACTGCACCCGAAAACAAATAAAAGCCATTGGTGGTATTTATAAAGGGCATTGTAAAGCGCTTAAGCACAACACAAATACTGACGCACTTCGTCTTATTCAAACTCATGCAACAACGCAATTTAATGATCTTATTCAAGGCGATATTAACGTCAATAGCGCCCTCGCCCATGAAGATTACTTAATAAAACGTAGCGATGGTTTATTTGCCTATCAACTTGTAGTAGTGGTTGATGATATTGAGCAAGGTATTAATCGTATTGTAAGGGGCGCAGATTTAATTGAGCCAACAGCACGACAAATTAGTTTGTTTAAACAGCTTAATAACCCAATACCTGAATTTGCACATTTACCGTTAGCTGTAGCTAAACCAGGATTTAAGCTTTCTAAGCAAAACTATGCACCCGCCATAAGTAAACAAAATCCAAAACCGGCATTAATAAGTGCATTCGAGTTTTTAGGTTTACCAATAAACGCTAATTTAATGGACTTAAATATTGAGCAGTTAATGGCATGGGGAGTAAACAAATTTAACTTAAAACAGATTCCACACGTACCTGAAATACAAATTTCTCAGCATCCAACTAGCTAAGCCATCCAATTTACACAATTAAGTAAATAAAAATCACTAAAAACGGCTTAATTTCAACACATCAACTTAATTTTTAAACCCTGCTGGTATATGATACCCGCCTAAATATATGCTATTTACGTTAAACAGTTAGTATTACGTTATAACACCTATACTTGCTGTAGTTTTTGATTGCGATGGCGAGCCAATCAACACCTTCTAGGAGACAGATTATTATTTCCAAGCTTTTTCAATTTTGCAGACAAATAATCGGCCCAAATACGAGTGCCGAAAACACGCCTGTAAGTGCATCTGTAAGCAGCGAACCGTTAGTGATCACTCGTGGTGAACATGGTATCTCTCGCAAACAATTTAGCCCAAATGCAATCAAAGTACTTTATCGTTTAAAAGACGGTGGCTACGATGCCTATCTAGTTGGTGGTTGTATTCGCGATATATTGTTAGGTCAGCAACCAAAAGATTTTGATGTAGTAACAAACGCGACACCTGATCAAGTAAAAAAACTATTCAGAAATTGCCGTTTAATAGGTCGTCGCTTTCGTTTAGCACACATTGTATTTGGTCGTGAAATTATTGAAGTAGCGACTATGCGCGGGCACCACGAAGCGCCAGAAGATAAAAACCAAATAAGCCAATCAAGCGATGAAGGTCAATTACTTCGCGATAACGTATTTGGCAGTATTGAAGAAGATGCAGAACGCCGCGACTTTTCAATTAACGCGCTTTACTACTCAATCAACGATTTTAGCATTCACGATTACGCCAATGGTTTAGCCGCAATAAAAGCTAAACAAATTGAGTTAATTGGTGACCCAGAAACGCGTTACCGAGAAGACCCTGTGCGTATGTTACGTGCGGTACGCTTTGCAACAAAACTTGATATGAGCATTGCGCCAAACAGCGAAAAACCAATAGCTGAACTAGCAAACTTACTTGATAACATTCCGCCTGCGCGTTTGTTTGAAGAAATACTTAAGTTGTTTTTAAATGGTAAGGCTGAAGCAAACTTTTTAATGCTGCGTAAATACGGTTTATTCCGTTCGTTATTCCCTGAACTAGATAAAATTTTAGATAAAAACCCTGACGGTCTTGAAAACAAACTCGTTCAGCAAATGTTTCAAAATACCGACAAGCGTATAAATTCAAATAAAAAAGTAACGCCTGCGTTTATTTTTGCTGCACTGCTTTGGTTCCCGTTATTGGAGCACACTAAAAAGATTCAAGAACAAGAGCAAATACTTGAGTACGATGCCTTTGCACAAGCAATGAATAAAGTACTTAGTGAAAGCTCTCAACATATTGCAGTACCAAAACGCTTTACGTTAGGCGCACGAGATATTTGGCATATTCAGCATCGTTTAGATAAACGTGCAGGACAACGTGCTTACAGATTAACTCAGCAGCCTCGCTTTAAAGCCGCTTACGACTTTTTATTGCTACGTGTGGATGCTGGCGAAACTCAGCATACTGAGCTTGCACAGTGGTGGACACAATACCTAAGCCAAGATATTAACGGTCAAAAAGACATGGTTAAAAACTTGGGTCATCAAGGCGGTCCTAAACCACGTAAACGCACTCGTCGACGCGCGCCTAAAAAACCAACCGAGTAATAATATGCACTGTGTTTATTTGGGTTTAGGTGCCAATCTAAACTCACCAAAAGAGCAGCTTGATAACGCAATAACTGCGCTTAAAAAGCTGCCTGATTGTGAGTTTGTAAGCGTATCGCATTACTATGCAAGTAAACCGATGGGCCCACAAGATCAACCTGATTACATAAACGCCGTTGCATGTATTAAAACAAGCCTTGAGCCTGAGCAATTACTGGATTTAACACAAAGTATAGAGCTTGAGCATGGGCGAGTTAGAAAAGCCGAACGTTGGGGTCCACGTACACTTGATATAGACACCCTATTATTTGGCGATCAAATTATAAATACCACGCGCTTAACAGTGCCTCATTATGGTTTGAACGTTCGTGAGTTTGTAGTGTATCCATTGTTAGAATTAGCACCCAAACTCATTTTACCTAGCGGCGTTGCATTGCAAGATATTGCAAATAATTTACCGCTCAATGACTTACAACAATTACCTCTGTAATTAACCTAGGCTTATGCCTGCGAGGAATATTATGTCTAAAATAACCGTTTCTACTTTGAACAAAATGAAAGCAGAAAATAACAAAATTACTGCATTAACAGCCTACGACGCTAGTTTTGCAAAGTTATTTCATGATAACGGCGTTGAAGTTATTTTAGTCGGCGACTCTTTGGGCATGGTACTTCAAGGTGGCGATGACACGCTTGCCGTGACCAATCAAGATATTGCATATCATACCCGTTGTGTACGCGCAGGTAGTCGCGAATTATTTGTAATTGCGGACTTACCTTTCATGACTTATTCAAGCGTAAGCGATACCTGTAAAAACGCAGCAGAACAAATGCGCGCAGGCGCTAATATGGTAAAACTTGAAGGCGGAGAGTGGCTTTACGAAAGTATTCAAGCGCTTACCCAACAAGGTATTCCGGTATGTGGGCATTTAGGTCTTACGCCGCAATCTGTTCACGTATTTGGGGGCTTTAAAATACAAGGTCGTGAAGAGAGTAAAGCACTTGAAATGATTGCAGATGCAAAAGCGTTAGAAGCGGCTGGCGCGCAATTATTAGTACTAGAATGCATTCCAAGTGCACTTGCTAAACGCATTACCGATGCGATAAGCATTCCTACTATAGGAATAGGCGCTGGTAACTTAACAGACGGTCAAATACTGGTAATGCATGACTTAGTAGGTATTTCAGCTGGGTATATTCCTAAATTTTCTAAGAACTTTTTACTTGAAACAGGCAACATGCCTGAAGCAGTTCAAAAGTATTGTACCGATGTTAAAAGTGGCGCATTTCCAAGCGCTGAACACGAGTTTAAATAATGCAATCAATAACTGAAATCAGATCGTTACGTAGTCAAATTAAAGCATGGCGCCAAGCGGGTCTTAGCGTTGCACTAGTGCCAACTATGGGTAACTTGCATCGCGGGCATTTTTCGTTAGTAGAAAAAGCAAAAAACTTAGCAGATAAAGTCGTCGTTAGTATTTTTGTTAACCCAATGCAATTTGGTGCTAACGAAGATTTAGATAATTATCCCCGTACGTTAAACGAAGATAAACAAGGTTTAGCGGAGCTCGGAACAGATATAGTATTTACGCCAAGCACAGAAACTATTTATCCTAATGGATTAGGTGCACAAAGCTTTGTGGATGTACCTGATATTTCGCTGGGTTACTGTGGTGGCTCTCGACCAGGTCATTTTAGAGGCGTTGCAACAGTCGTTACTAAGTTATTTAACTTAGTACAACCTGACTACGCCTGCTTTGGTGAAAAAGACTTTCAGCAACTGCAAGTTATTAAAACCATGGCGCGCGACTTATCAATTCCGGTTGAAGTAATTGGTGTGCCTACCATGCGCGAAGTATCTGGGCTTGCTATGAGTTCGCGTAATGGTTATTTATCCGATGAGCAAAAAACAACTGCAACTATATTGTTTAAAGCACTTAATACTTGTGCAGAGCAGCTAAAAAGTGGCAATAAAGACTTTGTAAAACTTGAAGAAGAAGCTAAACATAATTTAGCTCAAGCAGGTTTAAAGCCTGACTATTTTGAGATAGCTCAACGAGATACATTAAAAAATGCTACACTCGATGATACACAATTTGTGATTTTAGCCGCAGCCTATTTTGGTGGTGTTAGATTGATCGACAACATTCAGGTCGAAATTTAATATTATTGCGACTCTATTTTTAAGGATAAGAAGCATGCAAACTTTAATTAAAACAAGCGTAGCCGCCCTTACTTTTTTAGTTTTAGCAGGTTGTCAAAACCAAATAGAAAGCCCTGAACTTAACCAGTGTGCTCAACAAAACTATCAATGCGAAACTAACTGCGAACAGCAATCAATTGGCGAAGGCTTAAAACAACAAGTATGCTCTGGTAAATGTGTTGAGAGCTATAATCAATGTAAAGTACAAGCTGAAAACTTAGGTAATTTATAATTTAGTTTTTGTTTTTAGTTTTAAAAAAACCGCTTAGTTGGCGGTTTTTTTATGCCTTAAACATCGCCGCATGTAAATTTAAGGCGCGTTACGTCCACTCGGCGTTGCTTTAAAGTCTTTAATCATATTATGTGGGTCAACTAATGAACGGTGCTCTTTTGTTGCCTCACCCCACCAAATAAGTCGATTAATGGTTCGGCTAAAATAGTCAAACCATGAAATTTGATCTTCATCTGTTTGCAAAGATCCATCCTCATTAAAAACGTCTTGTGCTTTAAAAAAACGAGAATCTTCATATCTAAAACTCTATTTATTGAATCGTAGAAAATCATCACTGTGATTAATTACCATGCGATAGAAATTATGTTTTTAGGAAAGTTGTACAATTGTTTTTTATTACCAAAGTAATGATTTTTAAGATAAGTATTTTAGATAGGATTTATTCACTAAAGGATAGTTAACTACAAAGTGGGATTTATAATAAAGTAGCTCTGTAATTACCTCTGCATTAGTTTATTTATATTGGCTATCAATCAGATGCCTTTAAAAAACACGTTTTTAATAAATGTACTATAAACAAAAAAACCAGTTAATGAATGTCATTAACTGGCTTTTATATTCGCTATATTAAGGTTTGTTTAATTTAAACCAAGCTTTTTAAGTTCTACTTCTACTAGCTTTGCAGAAAGTGGTACATAACCATCTTTTTCTACAATTTGCTGACCGTCTTTTGAAAGTACCATTTTTAAGAACTGTGCTTCCATTGGAGACAACGGCTTATTTGGGTGCTTGTTTACATAAACATATAAAAAGCGAGACAACGGATATTTACCTTTAGCAACGTTATCTAATGTTGCATCAACAAAGTTATCGCCTTTTTTAGCAAGTGGTACAGTACGTACACCCGATGTTTTATAACCAATACCAGAGTAACCAATTGCATTTAATGACGATGAAATTGACTGTACTACTGATGCAGAACCAGGTTGCTCATTTACGTTGTTACGAAAGTCACCTTTACACAATGCTTTCTTTTTAAAGTAACCGTAAGTACCCGATACAGAGTTACGTCCGTAAAGCTGAATGTCTCTTGCTGCCCAGTTACCTGTTAAGCCAACATCACTCCAACGATTTACTTGCTCAGACGCACCACATTTGCGAGTAGATGAAAAAATAGCATCTACTTGGTCAATACGAAGACCTTCAATTGGGTTGTCTTTATGAACATAAACAGCTAGTGCGTCAATTGCTACGCGTACTTCTGTTGGTTTGTAGCCGTAGCGTTTTTCGAACGCTTCGATTTCTTTTGATTTCATTTTACGGCTCATAGGACCAAGGTTAGCTGTACCTTCGGTAAGTGCCGGTGGAGCAGTAGAAGAACCTGCTGCCTGAATTTGAATATTTACATTTGGGTAAATACGTTTGTACTCTTCAGCCCAAAACGTCATCATGTTGGCTAAAGTATCTGAACCTACTGATGAAAAGTTGCCTGAAACACCGCTAATTTTTTGATACTCAGGAATATTTTGATCTAGAGCAAAAGCTTGAGCAGATACGAAAGTTGTAACAGCCACACCCATTGCGGCAACTAAATTTTTAAATTTCATGTTGGGTTCTCCAGTTTGTTCGTCCCATTTTGTAACTGGTGCCCACTCTAAAGTGAGTACATGACAGTTACATTACTCTTAAATGACACTTTTATGACTTGACTGATTAGCTTAATTTTTTAGTTAATGGAACAATCTTATCCATTGAAAATTCAAAAGAAAAACACGATCCTTTACCTACTTCACTCGTAATATTTAATTGGCTATCGTGGCGTGTTAACACATGCTTTGTAATAGCTAAGCCTAAACCGGAGCCACCAGTTGTTCTACTGCGTGCTTTATCTACTCGATAAAAACGCTCAGTTAAACGGTTAATATGCTCTGCTGCAATACCATCACCGTTATCGATAACACTAAAGCACGCTTTGTTATTTTTACGCTGCCAACACACTTCTACTTTGCCACCAGGCTTTGTGTAATGAATAGCGTTAAATACTAAATTAGAAAATGCACTGCGTAATTCGTCCTCAGAGCCTTTAATATCTAAAGAGGTGTCTATATCAAAAATAAGTTCGTGCGCTTTATCTTGATTGATTGATTGCGCTTCTGTTTGAATATAAGTAAGTAACTGGGGAACATTAATTGCTTTATCGTTATCTTGGCGGCGTGCACCTTCAATACGCGAAAGCGACAATAGTTGGCTAACTAAACTATCCATCCGTTTGCATTGCTCAAGCATTGTTTTTTGTGCTTTACCCCACATAGCCGGTGGCGGCATCATATCGCCATCCATCATTTCAAGATAACCGGCAATAACTGTTAGTGGAGTTCGAAGTTCGTGCGATACATTTGCCACAAAGTCTTTACGCATTTGCTCAAGTTGTTTTAAACGCGTTACATCTCGCACGACCACCATAAGCTGCGTACTTGCATATGGCATTACCCTAAATTCAAGTACTTGCTCCACAGCATGCCCATTATCAAGCTCAAGCGCATCGTCAAACTCGCCTTTGTGCATATATTTAGCAAACTTAGGTTCGCGTATTAAATTATCAAGTCGCTGACCATGATCCCCCGGCCACTGTAAACCAAGTACTTTAAGTGCAAGTTGATTACACCACACAATACTTAAATCGTTTTGCAGCACCACAACGGCATCAGGTACAGCTTCTGCACCATCACGAAAACGGCGAATTAAATCGGCAAGTTCATTACGTTTTTTACGATTACGATGTTGCAGATGATAAATACCTTCGAACACTTGCTCCCATGCCCCCTCACCTTCAGGCGGATTAAAGCTACGTTGATTAAGTAGCCAATCACTCAAACGATAAAGTTGATGGTAGTGCCAAACAAGAAGAGAAAAAGATCCTAAAAATAAAAGCAAAAATGGTGCGCCAACTAGCACACCAATTAATAGTAAGGGTAAAAAATAGATAAACAGGCGTTTTACTAATGCCTGTTTATTAACAACTCGATACATACACTCACTTTACCTTAGAGTAGTAATACATGCGTATTTCACACATTAACTAAGCTTTAAGCTGATCACAGCTTACTTGAAAAACGATAACCGGCACCACGTACAGTTTGTACTAAACGGTCATGTCCAAGTGATCCAATTGCTTTACGTAAACGACGGATATGCACATCAACAGTGCGATCCTCTACATACACATTGGTACCCCATACATGATCTAGTAATTGTTCACGACTATAAACACGCTCTGGGTGGGTCATAAAAAAGTGCAGTAATCTAAACTCGGTTGGTCCCATATCAAGCTCATTACCCTCTGAGGTAACACGATGCGAGATTGGGTCTAAGCGTAAGCCATGTACTTCAATAGCTTCCTCTAATGAGGTTGGCGATACACGGCGAATAACCGCTTTAATACGCGCCATAAGTTCTTTAGGAGAGAACGGCTTAGTTACGTAATCATCTGCGCCTACTTCAAGACCGCGTACTTTGTCTTCTTCTTCACCGCGTGCCGTAAGCATAATAATTGGTATTTGGCGTGTGTGTTCATTTTGTTTGAATTTTTTAGCAATTTGAATACCACTACCACCTGGTAACATCCAATCAAGTAAAACCATATCAGGATACGGTTCAACCATAGCAGCAATAGCAGAGTCGTAATCTTCTGCTTCAATTGCTTGAAATCCATTTTGCTCTAAAACAAAAACCAGCATCTCCCTAATAGGAGCTTCGTCATCTACGACTAGTACTTTACGTGACATTCCAATTTATCTCTTACGCTATCGAATTAGTTTTCATTATTATGACTAAGTATGACATTTTTATGAAAGTGTAACGTGTAATTTAAAATGATGGTAAAAAAAACACAAAATAGTGACAATAAATCTCATTAACACCATATTTTTAAACATTTTAGTATTTCAGTCAGTAAAAAAGTGATTTGCGATAAATTTATATAAACAAAGACTTTTTACAAATTTAGCCACCCTACCTCTTTCTATATGTTGCTAAATAAAGCTAATTTACTGGGATCAATATTTTACTAACCATACTTTTTTAACTGATCGATTGTTTAAAAAATAGCTTTAAACACAATTTGAAACCGGTAAACACGCTTGTATAAGCATCAACATGTACAAAAATAGATCTGTATTTTACTAAGCCCATAATAAAAGATCAGATTTTTACCAAGCTGATCTATTTACAGATCAGATTTGTACCTAGTCAAACATCTAAACTGTTGATTGTTTATACAAACATATAACGATCAGATTATTTTAAAGCTTAAAATACCGTCAATGTGTATTTTACTTAGTAAAGTAATGATCCCAAATTACTTATGTTAGTAAATGCGTGATCCCAAAATACAACGTTAGTAATGCAGTGATCTCACAAATGTAATCTGCAAGATAAAGTTACAAGCATTAAAAAAGCCAGCAACTAAGTTACTGGCTTTAAAAATGATCAGTTATAAAATGATCAATTATCTAATTTTAGGGTCTAGCTCACCGCTTAAATACTTAAGGTGCATTTCATCAAGTGAAATTGGCTTAATTTTACTAGCCTGACCAGAGGTACCAAACGAGTTGTAGCGTGCAACACAAATTTCTGTCATTGCTTTAGTCGCTTCGGCTAGGTATTTACGCGGATCGAAGTTAGATGGATTTAACGCCATATGACGACGAATTGCACCAGTAGATGCTAAACGTAAATCGGTATCAATATTTACTTTACGAACACCAAACTTAATACCTTCAACAATTTGCTCAACAGGTACGCCGTAAGTTTCTGGAATTTCGCCACCGTACTGATTAATAATTTCTAACCATTCTTGTGGAACAGAAGACGAACCATGCATAACTAAATGCGTGTTAGGAATACGCGCATGAATCGCTTTAATACGGTCAATTGCTAAAATGTCATCGGTTGGTGGACGTGTAAATTTATAAGCACCATGCGATGTACCACAGGCAATTGCAAGTGCATCAACGTGAGTTTTATTTACAAAGTCAGCGGCTTCTTCAGGATCTGTTAGCATTTGCTCAGTAGTTAATAACCCTTCTGCACCAACGCCATCTTCTTCGCCAGCTTCACCTGTTTCAAGTGAACCTAATACACCTAGCTCGCCTTCAACCGATACGCCACAGGCATGCGCCATAGCAACAGTTTCGCGCGTTACTTCTACATTGTATTCGTAGCTTGAAGGGGTTTTACCATCGCTCATTAATGAGCCATCCATCATTACAGATGAAAAACCAAGCTGAATTGAACGTTGGCATACACCTGGCGATGTGCCGTGATCTTGATGCATTACAACTGGGATATGTGGCCATTCTTCAACGGCTGCTAAAATCATATGACGGATAAATGGAGCACCAGCGTAAGCACGAGCGCCAGCTGATCCTTGAACAATTACTGGGCTGTTTGTTTTGTCAGCCGCTTCCATTATTGCGCGCATTTGCTCTTGGTTATTAACGTTAAAAGCAGGTACGCCGTAACCATGCTCTGCTGCATGATCTAAAAGTTGTCGCATACTGATTAAAGCCATTGGGTATTCTCCAATTTATCGATAGTAGTTCCCTACCATCTAGTTTGAACGGATGTGTTAGTTTGGCGTTACTACAACGCCACGAAAAACCACTGCTTTGCAGTAAAATTCCGTATAAATTAACTATTAAATTAGGGTGAGAGGTATTTAATAATTAATTGTCGCAGGTGGAGTAAACCCCACCCGCTTACGCCTAAGTAAAATAAGTTACTTAGCGCGTGATTCTAGCATTTCAACAGCAGGAAGTTTTTTGCCTTCTAAAAACTCTAAGAACGCACCACCACCGGTAGAAATATAAGATATTTTGTCGCTAATACCGTATTTATCAATTGCAGCTAGGGTATCACCGCCACCAGCAATCGAAAACGCATTTGAGTTAGCAATAGCTTGAGCAATAGCACGTGTGCCATTACCAAATTGATCAAACTCAAACACGCCAACAGGACCATTCCATACAACAGTGCCCGCATTTGCAATAATTTTTGCAAGCTTGCTCGCTGTATCTGGGCCAATATCAAAAATCATATCGTCGCTTGTTACTTCGCTTACATCTTTAAGCGTAGCTACAGCAGATTCCGAAAACTCATTACCAACAACAACGTCGGTCGGTACCGGAATTTCACCATTATTAGCAACAGCTGCTGCACATAAACGGTTTGCTTCATCCATTAAATCAGCCTCATAAAGCGACTTACCAACAGGATGACCTGACGCTGCAATAAAGGTATTAGCAATACCGCCGCCAGTAACTAGCTGGTCAACAATTTTAGAAAGTGAATCTAAAACAGTTAACTTAGTAGATACTTTTGAACCACCAACAATCGCCACTAAAGGACGCGCTGGGTTATCAAGTGCTTTACCTAATGCTTCAAGCTCAGCCGATAATAACGGACCAGCACACGCAACATCTGCAAACAAACCAACGCCATGCGTAGACGCTTGTGCACGATGAGCCGTACCAAATGCATCCATTACGTAAACATCACACAGTGCTGCAAGTTGTTTAGATAACGCTTCGTCGTCTTTTTTCTCGCCTTTGTTAAAGCGCACATTTTCAAACACAACAACTTCGTTATCGGCAACATCAACACCGTTTAGGTAATCTTTTTCTAAACGTACAGTTTGTTCAAGCGCATCGTTTAAGTAATCAACTACAGGCGCAAGCGAAAACGCTTCGTCATACTCGCCTTCTGTAGGACGACCAAGGTGAGACATAATCATTACTTTAGCGCCTTTTTCAAGGGCTAATTTAATAGTAGGTAGTGCTGCACGAATACGCGCATCTGACGTCACTTTACCTGCTTTAATTGGTACATTTAAATCTTCACGAATTAATACGCGCTTGCCGTTTAAATCTAAATCTGCCATTTTTATGACTGACATGAACATCTCCTTAGTTAACGATACTGAACTTAAAATATATGTTTAAAATTATAATATTAATAAATAAAATTACAGCTTTGTTGCCATCATAGCACGTGCAGTGTCGAGCATACGATTAGCAAAACCCCATTCGTTATCGCACCATACCAACAGCTTTATTAATCGTTTGTGACTAACGCGCGTTTGTGTGCCATCGATAATACAAGAATGCGGATCGTGATTAAAATCAACCGATACTAATGGCTCTTCGGTATAACTTAAAATACCTTCAAGGCGGTCTTTCGCTTGTGCTTTTAGTGCATTATTTACCGCACTTAAATCTACATCGGTATTAACCGTTACACTTAAATCCATTGCCGTTACATTTATAGTCGGAACTCGTACGGCTATGGCTTCAAAACGGCCTTTAAACTTAGGTAAAATACGGTCTATACCACGGGCGAGCTTTGTATCAACCGGAATAATAGACTGACTTGCAGCGCGCGTACGGCGTAAATCATGATGATAACCATCAATCACTTGCTGATCGTTCATCGACGCATGAATAGTCGTAATAGCGCCCGACTCAATACCAAACGCATCATCTAATACTTTAATAACCGGCACAACACAGTTAGTTGTGCACGAGCCGTTAGACACAATTGTGTGCTCGCTTTTAAGCTCATCGTCGTTAATGCCATATACAATAGTGGCATCAACATCGTTATCAGCCGGATGCGAAAACAATACCTTTTTAGCACCTGCGGTAATATGTAACTGCGCATGTTCACGCGAGTGATAAACGCCAGTACATTCAAGTACAACGTCTACATCGAGTGTTTGCCAAGGTAATTCAATTGGGTTTTCTTCACAAAAAAGTGCAATGGTATCGCCTGCAACACTAATGGTGTCTTCACCAAGTTTTACAGGGAAAGAAAAACGACCGTGGGATGTGTCGTATTTTAATAAATGAGCAATAGCTTCAGGGTCAGCAAGTTCGTTAATCGCGACAATTTTTATATCGTCGCTTAAACCTGACTCGTATAACGCGCGGACAATATTTCGACCAATACGACCAAAACCATTAATTGCAAGTTTGATTGCCATGAAATATAAAATCCACTCTTTTAGCGTGCAGATAAAGGCAATACGCCTTTTAGATGGCTGTATTGTAATCGACCTTGAGTATGATTATAAGAGGGTAGCATTAGAAACTTTAAATTAAGAGTAAAGAGCTTACGCGTTGCAAGCTCTTTAATGGTTCTGGGCTTTTAGATTAAGCCTTGTAAATTAAGCTTTTTAAACTAGTTTTTTTAATGCATTAATTATATCTTCTGGCTCAGAGCGAGTACGGTAATCAACATCAACATAGCGCCAAGTCACTTTACCTTGTTTATCTAAAACAAAGGTGGCAGGAATAGGTAAAATACTGCCATTTCCATTATTCAGCGACTCTAAATCTAGTCCTCGGTCTACTCGCATATGCTCTAGTAAAAATGTAGGTACTTGCCATGCTACGCCGTAGCTTGCTGCTACATCCGCATTTTGATCCGACAGTACTACAAAATCCATTTTACTTATTTCGTTTTCGCTCATTGAGCCATCGGGTACTTGCGGGCTAATAGCCACCAGCTGCGCACCTAAAGCATGAATTTCAGGTAAACGTGACTGCAGTGCTTTCAGTTGTAAATTACAGTACGGGCACCAACTACCACGATAAAAAGTAACAACCACAGGCCCTTTAGCAAGTAACTCGGTTAACTGCACCGATTGACCATGTTGATTTGGTAACTCAAAACTTGGTGCGCTTTGGTTTAAATCAAGTGCATTAGCACCTTGTTGAAACGCTTTTGCTTGTGCAATAGTTTCATCAACGCCTTTCATAAAATCAGGATTACCTTTACGCCCTGCTGCTATTTTTGCCTCAGTTTGTGCTTTTAACGTGTTATTTTCATCGCTCATAATATGGCTACCTTCAAATTAATCAAAAACTTAAAGCCAGCTTACATTATGAAAATGTATTTGAAATGAAAATTTCAACTTAATCATTTACTTCTAAATCAAACACCACGTTTATTGATGATTTAAATGTAATAGTTTCTTGCAGGTACTTGCCTTGTTCAAATGGATTTCTAGTAACTTTAGAACCGGTTACAACTATTCTCTCAAAATTACCTGCACCATAACCATAACTTGAACGGTTAGAATTTGAATTAATGCTGTAAATTTTTCCAAGCTCTGCGCCAAATGCTTTAGCAAGCTCGCTCCCTTTAACTATAGCGTTATCTATTGCGCCTTGTGTTGCTTCAGCTTCTAACTGCGCGAATTTTGAAGACATAAGCTCAATATTCGTCAGTTCATTAATTTTTACACTTAATGCAAAATCGATAAAGTCATTCACTTTTTCAATATTTCTTAATGTTACTTTAAGTGTTCTTGTTGCCACAAACCCTGCATTAATCATTGTACCACTCTCAACATTAAACTTGTCGTCATCATTGTAAGTTAACAGGCTTGTAGCAGAAACATCAGTCTCCTTAACACCGAACTTGCTTAAACCTTTAAGTAGCAAGTTTACTCGATCATCAACATCACGTTTAGCATCAAGTGATTTGTCTTTAAAGCTTATTACTTCAAAAGAAATCTCAGCCATATCGGGCTTTGCTAATATCTCAGCAGTGCCCTGTACTGCAATATGGCGATTAGCAGGCAAGCTTGAATTAGCAAAAGTGATAAGTGGGAATAATATTAGAAAAATAGTGGTGATGAGTTTCATACTCGTTCCTTGAATAGCAATAATTTATTATCAAATCGCTTGTTGTTTAACGAGTGTTAGGACTTCTGGTTTTTTTAATTCTTCTATTAAAAATTTACTCCAACACAATGAATACAAATAACCTTCAAAACCTTCTACAAAACCTGAAAATTCACCTTTAAAACCTCTTTGTTCACCACGTGGTCTTGCATCATAAAATTTCCAACATTTAGTATGTAAAGCTATATTAAAGAAAGGAATTTTTTTAGAAACAAGCTCTACAACTTTACTTGGTCTTAACTTAAAAGGACTTTCGACCCCCTTGATAAATGCAACACCTTGTTCGTAGTTTTCTAACTCTTGCTCACTTAACTTATTTACGTTAATAAACTCTATAGCCATATCCGCTGACTTTGCATGATTTCCTAGTTTAGGAACCAAAAAGGCTCGAACCCTATATTTTTGACTTTGAACTACATCATCGTTTAGATCATTTCGATATGTTTCCATATATCGGCGAACAACTTTGTAATTATCTTTTTGAAGCTGTTTCAAAGCATCTATCTGAGCTTGTTCGGAAATTCTTGTTAATTGCATTGCAATCGCAAGACTTGCGGTTAAAGCATGCTCATCTCCAAACTCTTCAACTAGTATTGTTTCGAAATTACTTAATGCTGACTGACATTCGCCACTCACGGCTAAATCAATAGCAGGTAAGCTTCGGTGTTCTATTTTATTTCTTAACCCGATTAAAAATTTTATATTCGCTTTTTCTGGAGCTTCAAATCCCAACCAATACCCATCGATGCACTCACTCAATTCCCATGACTTTTCTTCACCATCGATAAAAATCGTTCTTCCATTTGCACCTTTATGGAAATAATCAATTCCTTTCTTCTCAAATATAGCATGCATAAGTGATGTATAAGCAATCACTATATTTACTATGAACCCATAAGTTTTAAATTCAGTATAGGGGTTGTTATAAGTTGATACGGCAAGCAACGCGAACTCTTTAGCCTTGTGAAGTAATATTCCTTTTACAGAATGATTAATTACTTGTTGTAACTTTTGGCTATGAACCGCTCTAAATTCATTTTTACTTAAAAAAGCTATTCCGGAACTTGAATACTGCTCTCCATCTTTTTCTAGATATTGATACCATCGTTTAGATAAATATGTTCTACATGTGTCAGCCTTCCACTCCGTTGCTTCCATTAATTGAAGTACAGTAAACGCTTCACTCTCTTTTTCTTTTTCAACAAGAAAATTATAAGCTAAATCAACTTTTTCGTATTTATTCATCTTCGCTATTCCATCTGCGTTTTCTGTTTATGAAATTTATATTTTTGATATTAAATAATGAATATACAAGTACCTATAATCATACGAATAACAATAAAAGTAAACTGCCTATCATTAAACCTTAGTTTTAACCGATAAGGTATTTTATCATTGGGTGTTGCTGTCCTCTGCCTAACCTACGTCAACTCGCCTACCATCAACTCTTTGCCACGGCTTATTTGATGGCACTGGGCTAGCAGTAACTCGGCGGTGGCTTGTGCATCGGTTAACGCATGATGGCAATGATAGCTTGGTAACTCATAACGTGTGCGGCAAGCATTAAGGGTTAAATCATCTTGTTTTATTTCAGATGAATGATGCAGTAAGCGCTTTTTCTCAATATGGAGTGTGTCGATTATGAGTTTAGGACGTATAGTTATATTGGCATTTTTAAGCGCTATTTTTAAAAACCCCCAATCGAGCATGGCATTATGAAATACTAAAATACAATCACTAAAGTGGCTACTTAACTGCGTTAATATACTGTTTAGGCTTAGCCCTTTTGCTATAGCATCGTCGCTAATTCCATGAAAAACAGGACTTTGCTCAAGGCTTTTTACGTCTTTATTTATAAGGTGCTGCGACTCGCTCATTTTTATACATTGGTTATCTATTATCACCCACGCTACCGATACAATTTCGTGCTGTTTTGCATCAAGCCCAGTGAGCTCTAAATCAATCACCAAATAACGTTGTTGTAAGGCATTTTTACCTAATAATTTACGGCGCTTTAAATACCGAGTGAGCAGCTTTTTAACCATGTTAGTAATCCATTATTATAAACTGCCGCGAGCAAACTTAAACGCGGCGGCTTGCTGCGCTTGTTTAACAAGGTAAAACGCTTCTTTTAGTTGATGGCGTTCTAGTGAGTTTAATTTATTAGGATTAATACAATTACTCGGTAAGCCTTCTTCGTTTATTTGTGTACTCAAGCGAAGCTGCGTTAAAAATCGCCAGCAATCTTTTAGGTTGTATATATCTTCTTTGCTGATCAGTTTGTGTTTTAGTAGTGCGTCTAATCGCTCTTGCGTGTTGGCGCGCTTAATACCCGCTTTTAAAGCGTATAAACGTACTATGTCGTTTATGATCACCACGCCGCGTTTTTTTAAATCTATGTATTTGTCGTTTTTATCTGTTTTTTCGGTTTTAAATTTATTAAATAAACCAATAGGTACGTTGTTGTTACTTATGTCAGTTGCCATAGCAGCGTAAAACAAATCGTTACGCGATATACGAATTAATTGCTCGCAAAAAGCCGTGTATAAAGCGTTTGAACCTTCAATAAATCGCAGGTCAAAAAATATCTTACAGTTAAGCATTGCATTGGGTGTGGGGCTTTTTATCCATTTAAAAAAGCGCTCGCTCCAGTCGTTTACGCTCATTCGGCACTCATCGCTGCTTGCCATAATATTACCTGGGCAACGCCTAATGCCGCACTCAACTAAGTTTTCACATACAAACTCTCCCATGCTTTTAAAGTAAGCGTGTTGTTCGGGGGTTAAGTCGTTAGGGAGTAATAAGCCGTTATCTTGATCTGAATGCAGGGTTTGTTCTTCGCGTGCTTGCGAGCCAAAGCAAATAAAACTAAAGCTGGTTGGCGCTGCGCCATGCTCTTCTTGAAATAAGTGAATAAGGCGCGATGTAAGCGCATCGGTTAAACCACTGAGTAATTTACCAATGAGCGATATGTCGTCAATATTGTACGAAAAACTACGCAGTAGTTCGGGGATTTCTTTTGCGTAGCGTTTTAAATCAGTAACAGTATGCGCTTTATATATGCGCCCAATAAGCTGTACGGGGTCGCTTTTTTGTTGGCGCAGTAAATCGGTGCTGGTTATCATCCCTATCGGGTTGTGACTTTCGTCAAGCACGGGTAAATGATGAATATTATATTTAAGCATTAAGTGCAGCGCCGAAAACACCCGGTTATTTTCAAATATAAACTTGGGCTTGGCGGTCATAATACTGCTTACTGCATCTTGTGGATCTACCTCGTCGGCAAGTACTCGATTACGTAAGTCGCGGTCGGTTACTACCCCTACTAAGTGCGCGTGCTGCGTTATCATTATTGACGATACGCCATGCTCTTTCATTTTTTTAGCACTTTGCCTAATACTTGCATCGGGCGTAAGCGTAATGGCGGTGCGGGTCATCAGCTCTGATATTTTACGCTCAGACCAACTATCGTTTTTACTTTTATAATGCGATGACAACAACCGGTTAGCATGAGCGCGTACAAAGTATTGCTCAAACGATTTATATTCTCTGCGTAAAAAATCAAAGTGCGTTTGAGAGAGCATATACACAATGCCCTCTTTTTGTACTTCTAACCTATTTTGAATTGCCTCGCCGGTTAACAGCGACGGAAAACCAAAATAATCACCTTGCGCCAAGCGTGTAACAACATCGCCCTTGCCATCAACTAGGTCATACAAACCAGAGCGAATTAAAAACAGTTTAGGGTTTTCACTTTGTAACCACTGAGTTTGGTTTTCGCGGGTGAGGTAAATAATATCAAGATGATTTACAAAATATTCGTATGCGCTGCTATCAAGCATAGTAAAAGGCGCTTGCAAACAAACGTATTGGGCTATTTCTTGTTGTTCTACACTCATTGTATTCGCTCTTTAAATGGTGATGTACCAATCTAATGTACTTATTTATTAAACAAATAAAAAGCCCGACTAAAGTCGGGCTTTTGGTGCTTTATGTTATCTAAACTATATCTATAAATTGTAGCCTAGTGGTCGTGCGCTTCTGCAGACCCTTTAGGGTTACGAATGCTTTCAACCATTTCTTGAATTTCAACTGGTGTAGGTTTAGTAAACTTAAGAACAATTGCAGCAACTGCAAAGTTAATAATCATACCAATTAAGCCAATACCTTCAGGCGAAATACCTAAAAACCAGTTTTCAGGGCTGTTTAGCTCTGGGCTAACAAACTTGAAGAAAATGATATACGCAGCGGTAAAGCCAATACCCGTTACCATGCCTGCAATGGCGCCTTCGCGGTTCATTGTTTTAGAGAATATACCCATAATAATTGCTGGGAAGAAACTCGCTGCCGCCAAGCCGAATGCAAATGCCACTACCGATGCCACAAATCCAGGCGGGTTAATACCAAAGTACGCGGAGATAACAATAGCGACCATGGCTGCCAACCTCGCTGCAAGTAACTCTTGCTTGTCGGTAATATCGGGCTTAAGGGTTCGCTTGAGTAAATCGTGCGAAACGGAGGTCGAAATAACCAGTAGTAAACCTGCTGTTGTAGAAAGTGCAGCGGCAATACCACCAGCAGCTACAAGTGCAATTACCCATGCTGGTAAGTTAGCAATCTCTGGATTAGCTAATACCATAATGTCGCGGTCTACATTTACTTCGTTAGCACTGTTCGGATCGGTGATTTTACCCGCCGTGTAGAACATTTTTCCATCGCCGTTTTTATCATTAAATGTAATTAAACCTGTGCGTTCCCAGTTTTTAATCCATCCTGGTGCTTCTGCGTAAGCTGTACCGCTACCGTCTTTACCATTAATAGTATCAACCATGTTTACGCGAGCAAAAGCGGCTACCGCTGGTGCTGTGGTATAAACAATCGCAATGAACACTAATGTCCATGCTGCAGAAATACGCGTGTCTTTTACGCGAGGTACCGTGAAAAAGCGAACAATTACATGTGGTAAACCCGCAGTACCTACCATTAACGCACCCGTAATAGCGAACACATCAATCATGCTCTTAGAGCCTTCGGTGTATTGCGCAAAACCAAGTTCAGCACTTAAGCCGTCTAGTTTATCAAGTACGTACACGCCATCGCTGCCAATTAACGTGGCACCAAAACCGGTTTGTGGGAAGAAGTGACCCGTCATCATCATCGAGATAAAAATGGCTGGTACTAGGTATGCAAATACAAGCACACAATACTGCGCTACTTGTGTGTAGGTAATGCCTTTCATGCCGCCAAGTACCGCATAAAAGAATACAATCACCATACCAATGTAAACACCAGTTTCAATTTCTACTTCTAAAAAGCGTGAAAATACGACGCCTACACCACGCATTTGCCCTGCAATGTAAGTAAAACAAATGAATATGGCACATACAATTGCCACTAAACGCGCAGTGCGTGAATAGTAACGGTCGCCAATAAAGTCTGGCACAGTAAACTTGCCGAATTTACGTAAGTAAGGCGCTAAACACATGGCTAATAGTACATAACCACCTGTCCACCCCATTAAGTAAACGCTGCCATCGTAACCTGCAAACGAAATAATACCCGCCATTGAAATAAACGACGCGGCGCTCATCCAATCAGCAGCCGTTGCCATACCATTAGCAAGAGGAGGTACGCCGCCGCCCGCTACATAAAACTCTTTAGTTGAACCCGCTCGAGCCCAAATTGCTATGCCGATATAAAGCGCAAAGCTTAAACCAACAATTAAAAACGTGAGTGTTTGAACATCCATTGCTTAGCTCCTATTCGTCTACGCCATATTTTTTATCTAACGTATTCATTTTGAAAACGTACACAAAAATCAAAGCAACAAAGGTATAAATCGCGCCTTGCTGGGCGAACCAGAAGCCAAGTTTAAACCCAAAAAAACGTACTTCATTAAGTACATCAACCAGTAATATGCCAAACCCAAAAGACACAATAAACCACACTGCTAACAGTTTAAATAACAGCGAAATGTTTTCTGCCCAATAAGCTTTTGCTTGTTCTTCATCTTTAAAAGCCATTTTTATTTTTCCCCTTTAAGCATCACAATATTGTAATGAGTGGTTTTTTATCTTCGTTAACCAATTTAGCAATACTGCTTAAATATTGAATTGAGACCATGGTCGTAACAGCCTGTTAACGTTTACGTAAACTGCATTTAACCATTAACGATAAAGTTCGTATTTTTATTTAATTTCAACTGGTTAAGTAAATATCGCACATTGGCTTTTTTGCTAAACCTATAACTTGTTGATTAATACGACATTAGTCTAATGTTTTACCTTACTTTATTTTTATTATTAATATTCAATAAGATAGCTTTAAAATTAAAACTTTACTTTAAATTCAACCCTCACACTTAACCTCAGTTCTGGTATTGTGTAGGTACTCGCTATGTCCGAGTGTAAATTTAAATAATAAGGTTAAAAAACAACATGACTGCCGTACTCATTATTGTTGCTTTAGGATATATAGGTGTGCTGTTTTGGCTTGCCAACTGGGGCGATAAAACAACACCTTTAGCAAAGCGCATTAGCCACCATCCCTTTGTGTATTCGCTTTCGTTAGGAATTTATTGTACTTCGTGGACTTATTACGGGTCGGTGGGTACAGCTGCCACAAGTAGTTGGAGCTATTTGCCTATTTTGCTTGGTCCTGCATTGTTGTTTTTTTTCGGGCAAGGGTTTTTACGTAAACTGGTATTGGTAAGTAAAAAACAAAATATTACGACCATTGCCGACTTTATTTCAGCTCGTTATGGTAAACGCCAAACTACCGCAATTATGGTTACTGTAATCGCATTACTGGCGACTATTCCCTATATTGCACTGCAATTAAAAGCGCTCAGTACTAGCTTTTTACTGCTGCAAAGTAGTACTAAAATATCGGGCGATATGCTCGCGCTTTCGGCAACATTAATTATGGCATTATTTGCAATATTTTTTGGTACCCGCAAGGTTGATGTAACAGAGTATCGTTCTGGATTAATGCTTGCCGTAGCGTTTGAGTCAATGATTAAACTTATTGCACTTGTAGCGGTAGCAGGGCTTGCAATATTTACCTTATTTAATTTACCCGAAGCCACTGAAAACAAAGTAACTGAGTCGATTTGGGCGCATTGGAGCGACTTTAACTTTTTTAATTTTAACTTTATCGGTCAGTCGTTAATGGCCGCTGCGGCAATTATATGTTTGCCTCGTCAATTTCATGTAACGGTGGTCGACAATCAAAATAAACGCCATTTGCTTACCGCTCGCTGGGCTTTTCCGCTGTATTTACTACTAACAGCCGCAATGATTTTACCTATTGCGACTGCGGCAATTCATCCTGAAATTGGCAGCGGCTATTCACCCGACAGCTTTGTACTTGCCCTACCGTTAATTAACGACAACGCCTTTTTAACCACCTTTGTATTTATAGGTGGGTTGTCGGCCGCAACCGCAATGATTGTGGTTGCAACGCTTACGTTAAGCACCATGATCTCAAACGACGTAGTGCTGCCACTTATACTACGCCGTAAATTTAAACGTAACTTAATAACCACCAGTTACAAATCGCAAATTTTACTGGTTAGGCGCTTTACCATTGCCGGTATATTAATTTTGGCTTACTTTTATCAGCAATGGTTTGGTCATAGCAGTGCACTGGCAAGTATGGGGTTAGTTGCTTTTTCGCTTGTTACTCAATTATTACCCGCTATTGTGGGCGGTTTATATTGGCGAAAAGGTCATGCTTATGGAGTATATGCTGGTTTATTAGCAGGCTTTATTTGCTGGATACTTTTTTTAATGCTGCCAATTTTAGATGCAGGAAACACGCTAAATAGTGAGCTGCAACAAACATTAATTACACGCGGTACGCTCATTGCCTTATTTGCTAATATTGGTTGTTATATTAGCTTTTCGTTAGGGGCTGAAGAGCGCTTAATTGATAAAATTCAGGCTGCTGCATTTGTTAATCCAAAAGATCAGGCTATTTTATCAAGACGTTTAAATAAAGACGTAAAAGCCACTGTTTACGACTTTAAAATACTACTACAAACATTTTTAGGTATTCAGCGTAGCCAACAAGTATTGGCACATTACGCACTCGCTCATCACTTAAACGATAACAACGCTCACCCAGAGCCAGAGTTTATTGCTTACTGCGAACGCGCATTAACGGGCGTATTAGGTGCGTCATCAGCGCAAGCATTAATACACACGGTTTCGTCGGGTAAACGTATGGCATTTGAAGAAGTGGTAAACTTTTTTGACGAAACCACACAAGCCCTGCAATTTAACCAAAACCTATTGTTTACGTCGCTTGAAAATTTAAGCCATGGTATTTCGGTTGTCGATAAAGATTTAAAACTAGTTGCATGGAATAAGCGTTACGGCGAAATGTTTGGCTACCCAGAGGGATTTTTAGAAGTAGGTCAACCCATAGAAGACATTATAAGGTACAACGCTAACCGGGGTGAATGTGGTCCAGGTGAAATAGAACGCCAAGTAGAAAAACGTGTACAACATTTAAAATACGGTAGCTCGCATCACTTTATTCGTCATCGTCGTAATGGGCAAGTATACGAAATGATAGGTAATCCACTGCCTGATGGCGGATTTGTTACCAGCTTTTCAGATATTACTAATCACATAAGTACGCAAAATGCGCTTGAAGAAGTAAATATGGATCTTGAAAACCGCATAGAAGCGCGTACTCAAGAAGTACAAACCATTAATAAAGACTTACAAGCACAAATAGATAGCCGTATACAAACTGAGCAAGCACTTACTTTAGCCAAGCGCGAAGCAGAGCAAGCAAACGACAGTAAAACACGCTTTTTAGCATTAGCGAGTCACGACATTTTACAGCCATTAAATGCAGCGCGTTTGTACCTTGCCGCTATTGACGAAAAACAGCTCGATAGCACCAACCAAAATAACTTTGATAAACTCGGTGATAGCCTCGATTCAACCGTGCATTTAATGTCGGCACTGCTCGAAATAGCCAAGCTAGAACAAGGTGCTATGACCCCTACCCCACGCCACTTTTACATTGAAGATATTTTAGCGCCACTGCAAAGTGAATACGCTATTTTATCAAGCGATAAAGGCCTTAAATTAGGTGTACGTTCAAACCAACAAGTTGTGCACAGCGATATAACCTATTTGCGCCGAATTATACAAAACTTAGTGTCTAATGCGGTTAAATATACCGATAACGGCCGTGTATTGATTGCCTGTAGAAACCGTAAGCATAATTTACGCATAGAAGTATGGGATACAGGACCTGGCATTAGTGAAGTAGAACAAGCCAAAATATTTAACGACTTTTATCGCGTAGAATCGGGTGATAACAAAGGCGTTGGCTTAGGACTTGGCGTAGTAAAACGAATGGCAGACCTACTAAGTTTACCGCTAGACGTACATTCAGAGCCCAATAAAGGCAGCCGCTTTAGTATTGAGGTGCCCTACGGCGATGTACAATTTGTACAACAAAAGCCAACAGCAAGTAACTTAATAGAAAACCGCGCTGCAATTAATATTGTAGCCGTAGACGACGACCCCGAAAACCTAGCTGCAATGGCAAGTTTACTTAAAAAATGGCAGGCTAATTACACACTATTTGATAATGTAGATACGGTACTAAGGCACGCTAAAGAAAACGGCGCACCCGATGTTATTTTAATGGACTACCAATTAGGTAATGACTGCGATGGCATAACGCTTATTAAAACTCTACGTGAAATATGGCAAAGCCAAGTACCTGCTATTTTAATTACAGCAGTGCGCGACACAGAGCTTAAACAAGAAACCAAAGCCGCCAATATTCATTATTTAAGTAAGCCAATTAAACCAGGCAAACTAAAAGCACTGCTTAACCACAGTACTTAATACCAATAACTATTAGCTAACTTTTACCGGCACAAAACAAAAAGCCCAGTATTAATACTGGGCTTTGCTTTAGTTAACTTTCTTAACCTGAGTTCTGTTTACTTAACTAACTCGGCTTCTAAGCTTTTGGAATAACCAGCTTAACCCAACCAACGAGAGCCCTAAACCAATAAACGAAAGCGCTTTAAGTAAGCCCTCCAAGTTAGCCATATCAATTAAAAATACTTTTACAATAACGGCAGCCAATATACCTAAGCCTAATTTTTGTATTAATAGCTGATTTTTAAGATGACCAAAAATAACCGTACCCGCACCTAATACTAACCAAATAACAGAGTAGCTATAAAGTTCTGCATCGCTTACCCCTTTTGATAAATAAATATAAGGTCCTTGCCAGTATTGGCGAATAAAACTGTTTATTGCTAACAAAACAAATGCGCCAGCAATAGCCAATATAAACGGCGTCGCTTTAGCGTTAATAGGCTTTATAAATGTTGAAAGCCAAAGCGTTAATCCACCAGGCACTAACCACAATAACAATAACCAGTTAAATAATGGCAACTCACCAACATAAATAGATTCAAATAGCGGATTATTATCTAACAGTGTTTTTAGTGCAAAAAGCCCCGCTAATCCTACAAGTATAAAGCCCGCTGTTTGATACAACTTAGTTAAACTACCTGCAATGCGTGCTCTGTGTAAATACACACACCCAAGCGCAAGCCAGTTACAGGTAAGTAATACTTGCTCGTAAAAGCTAAGGGAGTCAAATTGCGGATAATGCCCGACTAGCTGATAACTTGTTTCGGTGGTAATAAAAAGTGCTAAACAGTGCAGCGCAGCGCCCTCTAGCCATACCTTCATTTTAGATTCGTTAAAACACTTGGCCGCTACAAAAAATAACGCAGTACATAACGGATACACCACAATACTCCAATGCAAGCCCAATATAGTTAGTGCATCGTAATTGTCTAGCCATGGTGCAGCAGTCAACCGCAGTAATAATACAGCTACTAGCGCTTTTATAGGCCAGTGCGGCATAGGTACATTATGGCGCTTAACCAGTACGCTTATAAGCAACACTTGAACGGCAAGCGCTATAGTTAAACCACTGTCGTTTAATAGCATAGTTATGGCAAGCGTAATGTTAGCATTAGCACCAACCCAATACGTAAAACGCTGCCAAAGTGTAGTGCCTTGCTGCGCTAATTTAATTAAAGCGGCGCTGACTAAAAACAAAATTACGGCCCAAAATGGGTATGCGGTGCTTAACGCCGAATTTGGAATTATTGCGTATAAAGTACCTATCATTACAAATAAGCTAAATGCAGCGGTAATATGAAAAGCCAAACGTTTAGATTGCTTTTTACCGTAGTAAAGCCCATAAGCCGTAAGCGCAAGCCCTAGTAATATCCCTAAGCCATATTCGTTTTTAAATATAAATAAAGCGTCATCAAATAACTCAGGGGTAAATCGGGTCTGCTCTGCACTGAGCACTAATACCGTAGCAGTCACTAGCGCTACACCTTGCCATAAATCCCAGCGGCTATTTTTAAGTACTAAAAATAAAATAACAACAATGCTTATTAAGCTAATTACCTGCCATTGCATATCAAAAGAATCAATAGCCATCGCAAATACAAGCGGTGCTATTAAAGCAACAAGTAATAAATGATCAGGAAACACTTTTATTAGGCGTTTTAAACTGTGTGGTCGATGTTCAATAACATCTAATTTTAAGCCCAAGCGAGGTATCGCAATTAAGCCTATAACACTTAGTAATGCAAACGCACCCATAAGCCAAATAGTGTCATTTTTAAATAATGAAAAGCCCACTAAATACCAACCAATGTGCCCTGCCCATAATAAATACCAAAGCCAAATTCGTTGTACTTTACGCGCAACTAACGCAGCCGATAAACTTACAAAACCAACATACATAAATAACGCAAACAAGTTACCGCTGCCTGTATTAACCCATATTGGTACGCTATAAGCACCAATAATACCTAATACCGCTAATAACGGACCAAGTCTAAGTGCCATAGCGCTCGCACTAATAGCAATAACGGCAAGTGCAAAAAATGCCACTGTTGGGCTAAGCATATTGTAATTACTGTATGCTAAAAGCGTTAAAGCAAAACAGGTAATAAACCCGCCACTGGCAAGCGCCGCAGGTATGTAGTTATTAAAGCCTTCAAATACAATACGTTTATAATGCAAATAAGCCGCAGCTGCAATTAAGCCCAGCCCAAATAAGCCGCCTAAACTCAGCCTCATTACAGGCGATAGTAATCCAGCTTCTAGGCTGTATTTAGCTAAAAATATGCCCCCAAACGCAAGCGCTATTGCGCCTATCCAGGTCATCCAGTTTTCTTCAAACCCTGCTCGTAGTTTATTAAATAACAACTCAATAGAAGATGGCTTTACCGGTTTAGCTTTTGTTGTATGACCTGATTGGGGTTTAGCACTTGCTGGGTGAACTGTTTGAGTAACGTGTTCAGAATTAGAACTAATAGTTGGTTTAATAGTTTGCTCAGTTAGTAACTCATCACCCTTTTGGATGTTTGATGAATTAACTGATTGCATTGAAACCTGGGAGGTATGCAAATTTGCTGACTGAGCATTGTTTTGCACTGCCGTGTTTTTTTGCACTGCTGTAGTGTTTTGCCCAGCAGTATTGGGTTGCAAGTTGTGCACTTTTGTTTTTAAAAGTACAACCTCATGCTTTAAATTACTTAGTTTTATAAGCGCAATTAAACCGCAAATAGCGCCCGCTAAAACAACCAATATAAATATTATTGCTAAACCAATTAAATCATCCATGGCACACTCTATTGTTATTTTTTACCTGCTTAGTGTACCTATGTTTATCTGTATATGTATATTTTGTTTATAAAAAAGCCTAAGCATTTAACACGCTTAGGCTTTGAGTTACTTAATTTATTTAAATTTAGTCAACGCTGTCGGTAATAGTCCGATTTAACGTCATTTTATAACCAGAACTCGTTGTTTCATCATGCTCTAAAATTAATATGTAGTTACCCTCTTGAGTAAAGTCCATATCGCCTTCTTGAATAAGCACAATTTGCTGACCATTATCTTCAAATACAGCATAAACAGTGTAAATTTCGTTATCTACAACCTGCTCTTCTTGATCGTATTTATCAAGCCCGTCAACCACGTTAGTTGTATCGTCTACTGTTTCGCCATTAAGTGTAAAGTACACATCAATGTCTGAAACCGGCTGCCCAGCATAGCTTTCAATAAGGTTTACAACCGATACAGTATGGCTATAACTACTTGGTGTTAGGTTTTCTTCAACGCTCATCATACGTAAACCGTTATCAGCGTCGTTATAAAAAATACCAACCGCACTTTGTTCACGCTCAAGTGTCATTAAAAAGTTATCAGCAAGCTTAGTGCCTGCCTCATCATACATAGCCACACTGTAACTATTAGGCGAAAGCTCAACATAATCTGTGTATGAGTCGCTTGTTACCGTATTTGTTGTATTTACAGTTGTACCGCGTGTAGTCGAAAAACTTACAGGCGAGTAATCATCAACCGTATTAATAAAGCGTAACTGCCCTAATGCAGATTGATGCTTAAGCTCAGTTACATAGTTATTGTCGGTTACTACATCGAGTGTAATACCGTCATCTTCTGTTGCGTAGCTTGGGCGAATAATTGCCACATAACTTGCTTCGTCATATAAATAAACAGATGCCGACTCATACACCACATCGCTACTACCTGCTGGTGTAATATAAATAGTGTAATAACCTTCATCAACACCTTGTAAATCAAGCTCATTTAAATATTGTGCAGAAGCAAATAACGTCGCGCTTTCAAAAACACCGTCGTCGGTAGCCATGTAAATATCGTAGCTGGTGTCTTCACCCGTAATATTAAAAAAGCCTAAATTAAACTCACCTGTATCGCTTGAAATAGGAACACTAAGCTCTGTAAATGTAGGTTCAGCAAAGTCGCCACTCATTACGATTAACTGCGTTTTATCGCCTTTAATCGATATTTCTTGATCGCTAATTGTTATGTAGCTGTCGTTTGCATCTAAGTACTCAAAACTTACATCATAAGTACTTGTGCTGTAATTATGGCGAGTTGTTACATCAGCAAAATCAGCGCCTGAACGCTCAGTTTCTTCAACAAACAAACGTGTGTAAGGGCTGTTATACGAGCCATTATACATTTGAATGTAGCCTGTTGAGCTAGAGCTATCATCAGAGCCACAGCCCGATAAAATAGTAATTAAACTTAGTGGTAATGCAGCTTTTAAAAGGGAGTTGGTCATTAAGGTTATTCCTTATTATTAATATCCCCATTATGACCCAAATGTTCTATTTTAATTTCATGATTTACAAAGCATTACCTGCACTGACACTTCTTTACGAAAACGTTAAAAAGTGTAGTAAATGTGCAAACAATAAGGACGAAGTTTACACTTGGTTAAAATGCGTTACTGAGCTATTTCAAAGCGATCACGCCCGCTATTTTTAGCCTTGTATAATGCCTGATCAGCACGTTTTATAACGCTATCAAAGGGCTCACATTGAGTGTTTTTAGCAATGCCAATACTCACAGATACAAAACGTTCATCTTTAATATTAATAGTGCGTGCAACATTCAAAATATCTTCAGAAAACTGAACTATTTCATCAGTGTTACTTGATGGAAAATAACCCGCAAACTCCTCACCGCCAATGCGTGCAAAAATATTCTCATTTTCAAATAAAGCATTAATTTTTTGTGCAAACTCTTTAAGAATTTTATCGCCCATATCATGACCAAAGTCATCATTAATTAATTTAAAATGGTCTATATCAATAATTATAATTGTGTACAGTACCGCAGTCGCATTCTTAACTTCTTTGTAAAAGCAGCGCCTGTTATAAACTTGAGTTAAATCGTCTATTATAAATTCTTGCGCTAAGCGGTTATGCATTTTTTGCATAAACGATATGGTTTTAAATAAGCCATAAGCCGTAATAGTTATTCCTATGGTTCTGCAAAAACTATCTAAATAAAGGCTTATCCAATAAGGCAGTATAACTACATCCCCAAGGAGCTGTGCTGTTATACCCATAATCCATAAAATTAAACCTAAGCTTACAAATATATACGCTTTTTTTGCTAATTGTGAGCATTGTACAACCCAAAAAACAGTCACAATAATGACCAAGTTAATAAACTCAGTCGCCAAACCATAAGTATTTTTATGTAAATCTTGAAGCGGATAATTAACTAAACAGTAAATACAAAAAATAACAATATAAGAAAGTAGGCCAAGCATTAACAGCTTGTTTAACCAAGTAATATGCATAAAGCGGCTTAGCTTTAAGCTAAGCGTATCGGGAGTCATCATCTAATCTACAGCCATAATAAGCTAACATTTCAAATTTTTCTGTCCAACATGCAAAAGTGCGGTGCACAGAAAAGCTAAACACATTTATATTAAATAAGGGTACTTATTCCCCATGCGCCTAATATTAAAACTGTTAAGCCAACCATCGCCTTTGTTTTATGCTTACTAATGACACGCTCAGCTTCATTACCTGCATAATAAACAATAATAGCCAGACCAAAATAGCGAATAGAGCGCGCAATTGCGCTAGCAAGTAAAAATAACCATATTGAATATTTAGTCGCCCCCGCTGCAAGCATCGCTATTTGAAACGGAATAGGCACAATGCCCAGCGTTATAACAAACCAAAAACCCTGATCTTGCATTTTTTGTTTAACGCTCTCAAATTGCTCAGGGCTCGAAAGTGTATTAATAATCCAATCACCAACTGCATCAAATAAGTAATAACCAAGCGCGTAACCAAACAATGCACCCACTACACAGCCCAAGGTCGCCATTAATGCTATAAGCCATAGCTTTTCACGACGTGCCTGCATTAACGGCACTAGCACCGCTTCAAGCGGAATAGGCACTATTGTGGACTCTAAAAACGACGCCACTGTAATTCCCGTAAGCATGTGTTTAGAATCTATAAACTGACGTGTTTTTTGTTTAAGCTTTTTTTGAATCACCATTAAAACATCCTTTTGTATCATCAAGTAAATGGTTAATTATAGCGGCGGTTAAAAGCTCAATAACAACGTTAAATATTCAATATACAATTACTTATATTAATATTTATTGCAGCTAATGAAGTTTTAACCCGTTGAAATGAGTAATGCTTTAATTTAATTTGTATTGCCCATAAGGCTAAGCATTTCACATATAATGACATAACAAAATTAATGTAAACTTAAAATCCATAATAAATAAGCGCTTATAAAAAAAGCCCTTAAAAAGGGCTTATAAATATAAAATTTTATTTAGTATCGCGTTTAATTTCCTGTGTTATATACATCAAATTGCCTTTCTAGCTCAACAGAGGTTTCACCGCTAACTAAAGCAATAACACGTGTTTTTCTTCCCGCGAGCGACTTTGGAATATTTTTTGAATTAATAAACGTCTGTTCTTTTATCTCAATATTTTTAACGTTATGCGCTAACAAAGCCGTTTTAACACTCTCCACTCGCTTTAAAGCAAGCTTACGATTGTATTGTAATGACCCCTCAGTGCTCGTATCACCAATTAATAAAATAGTGATATTAGGTAAATCCACCACACTTTTTGCAAAGTTAGATATCTTTAGCTTAGCAGCATCTGTTAACGTAGATTTATCGTAACCAAACTCAATTACAATATTTCGAAAGGTTGCAACCTCTTTTTCGCTTGGGCAACCATCATTATTAGTAATCACTTCAATTGGCGTATCTGCGCATTTATCTCTGGCGTTAATAACACCGTCGCGGTCTTGATCAAATAAATCGTTTGATTGAATTTGATGCTCATACTTTTTCACATCACTCGCACAGCCAGATAGCAGTAACGCAGCACTTAAAAACATAATACTTTTCATACTTATCTATCTCCTAATAGCCATGCATCAGGCTTATCAACTCTCAAAGCTTTAACTAATCGCCCAGTAGCGTTTATTAATCTAAAGCTCGCTTCACGCTGATCATAATCCGATTCAATATAATTACGACGAGCAGTAAAAAGCTCAATTTGAGAATCAAGCACGTCTAAAAGTGAACGTCGTCCTAAATCAAACTGACGCTCATAACCTCTTTGGGCAACCTCTGCAAAGCCAACATTTTCTTGATAAAAGCCTTTTTGTTTCGCTAAAAACATATTTGCATTCCATGCAAAATTAGTTGCTTCTTCAACTTGGCGGTGCGTAGTATCTTTAACCGCTACCGCTTCTTGGTAACGCCATTTTGCCGCATCAGTTTGTGCATTAGTACGTCCACCGCTATACAAATCGTAGCTCATAGTAAGCATTACTCGCCCGTTTTCATCGCGACCAGGTGCACCTGTAATATTGTTATTATCAGCCACATCAAATTCTAAGCTTACTTTTGGCCAATAATCACTTTTTTCTCTTTCGATTTGACTATTAGCGGCTTCAATATCAAAAATAGCAGCGGCTATTTCTGGATGTGATTTTTTAGCAATACTAACAGCGTCTTCAAGAGTTGCAGGTAAGTATGTTTCATCCGCTTTTGGAATCATTAAATCTTCAGGATATTGCCCTACTAAATCATAATAATTTGCTTTAATGTCTTGCAAGTTATTTTGCGCAGCTAAATGGCTTGATTGCGACGTAGCAAGTCGAGATTGCACCTGAGCTACATCGGCATCACTTGATAAACCACGTTTACGACGTTGTTCAATATCATTTAATATTTTTCTGTGTATTTCGATATTTTGCTCAGACAAGTGCACCAACTCAACCGATTTAAGTAAATCTAAATATACCTGCACAACTTCAAGGCTAATATTTTCAGCAGCCGATATAAGACCTAATTGATCAGCTTTTGCTTCATTATCTAATCGTGCAACCTCAGATGAGGTTCTGAAACCGTCAAACAACATTTGTGTTATTTTTAAACCAATTTCTCTACGATTTAATTCACTATCAAGTTCTTGGCCTGATTTATAATTAACATTTTCATATCCGTATGCTGCATATAAACGAACTTGTGGTAAATATTCACTAAACGCACTGCGTTTATCACGATATTTAGCTTCAAAGCTCGCATATTTTTGCATTAATCTCGGATTAGTATTTAACGTCTCAGCTACGGATTGTTCAAGCGTTAACGCATGCGATAATCCTGGGGTTAAGGCTAAAACAGAGAGTAGTCCTAATGTACGCATTTAATCTTCCTATTATGGTTCACGCATTGCATTGGCTTTTGCTCTAAGCAAAGGTTTAAGCCAATAATCTAAAACAGTTTTTTTTCCAGTAATCACATCTACCTGTGTTTGCATTCCTGGAATGATAGGTTGCTCTGCTATTTGGCTTATTGTTGTTTTAATATAAGCTTGGTAGTAAGCAGTTCCATCTTCAAGATACTGAGCATCAGCACCTATATAAGTGACCTCACCTTCAAGCCCTCCATATATTACAAAGTCGTAAGCAGTAAATTTAACTTTTGCTTTCATACCCACTCTAATAAAGCCAATATCTTTTGGTTGAATTTTGGTATCAATTAAGAGCAAATCATTCTGAGGAACAATTTCCATCATTACCTCACCGGGGTCTATAACACTGCCAATAGAGCGCGACACAATATTTTTTACAGTTCCGCGCACCGGCGATCTTACTTGTGCTTTAATAAGCCTATCTTCTAGCGACTTGCTACTTTGTTGAATTTTAGCCAGCTCGTTACTTACTTCATCTAATTGATTTTGTGAATCTGCCAAATAATCAAAAACAATTGCTTTACGCTCTTCTTTAACTTGGCTTTTTGCCGCTTTTAATTGCTGTAACAACGCATTCGCTTGGTTTAGTTCGCCTCTCATAGCAATTTCATCACGCTGTAGCTTAACTAATTCCATTTCAGCAACGGCTCCGGCATCTACCGCCCCTTGTGTTAGCAGCACTTCTCTGGCGATAAGTTTTAAGTTTTGTTTAAGTGCCGATATATTTGCACGTTGCTCAACACTTGCTTGCTCTTGCTGCATTAAGTTTTGAGTGCGTTGCTGAAGCTGAGATTCTAACTGAGTAAGTCTTGAGGTATACGTATTGTATGCTTGTTTGTATACATCTACGGTTATATCTTTTCGAGGTATTTCTAAACGATCTATATCGGCACCAAAACTACTTTTATCATTTAAAACAACACTTTTAAGCTCTGCCACCAAACGATTACGCCTTGCTAATAACGACGTAAGTTCTTGGTTTGATTCTGCATAAGCAGCTGCAAAACGAGTCTCATCAATTAATAACAGCGGATCCCCCACCTCAACAAGCTGACCTTCTTTGACTAATACTTCTTTTAAAATGCCACCATCAAGATTTTCTATAGTTTGAACACGCTGTACTGGTATAACAGCACCTTGGCCTACAACAACTTCCTCTAGCTTAGCAAATTTAGCCCATAAAACCACAGTAAAAAGCAATACAAAAACTATAATAACCAATCTCTTAGCTTGTTTAGCAGCTTGTAGCTGCCCCATATATAAATCAGCCATTAGTTAGATGAACTCCCAGTCTCTGTTTTATTCACCCTTGTCACTTTTTTACTTACTAGCTTTACACCACCATGCACTTTATTACTAAATAATGAGCTTGGGGTTTCTATACTTTTTAAGCGACCATGGTCGAGCACAAATATTCTGTCGCATATAGACAGCATATCTTTACGGTGACTCGAAATAACAACCGTTTCAGTGCGCTCTTGAAGGGTTTTAATAAGGAGCTTTTCGTGCCCGTCGTCCATTGCCGACGAAGGCTCATCTAAAATAAGTAATGCGTTATCGTCTTTTAACAAAGCGCGGGCAATACATACAGCTTGACGTTGTCCGCCCGATAAAAGCCGACCAAACTCGCCTACTTGAGTTTCAAGCCCCGATTCTAAACGGTCAATAAATCGGCTTACGCCAGATTTAACTAACGCATTGGTTAAGTTTGTTGGGGTTATACTTTGTGCGCCTAGAGTAATGTTTTCAAGCACTGTGCCATAAAACAAGCTGGGGCTTTGCGCTACCCAGCCACTTTGTTTACGCAGCGCACTTAACGACCAGTGTCTTATATCTATGTCGTCAATTAAAAGCTGACCCGATGTAGCTCTGTACTGCCCAGCAATAATTGCAAGCAAGGTAGACTTACCAGAGCCTGCACGGCCATATAAACCTATTTTTTCGCCCTGCTTAATTTCAAAGTTAATACTGTGCACTGCCTCAAGTTCTTGCTCATGGTATTGAAAGCTCAAATGGCGGGCTGTAATATTGCCATTTACAGGCGCATTAATCGTGTTTTCGCCACTATTTTGTTCTTGCTCAAGCGCCATTATATTTTTAACCGACTCAATGGCTGTTTGTGTTTGTTTATATTTTAAAACAAGCCCAGCTAAAGCCGAAATAGAACCCGATGCGCGCCCACTCAGCATAACAATAGCAATCAGTGCGCCCATACTTATGTCGCCGTTACTAATTAAATAAACACCAAACACAATAAGCGCAATACTGGTAAATTGGCTAAGGCTTCCTACGGTGTGTGTAAGCGTTGTTGCGCTGTGGCGTGATTTATTTTGCCAATCAACC
This sequence comes from Pseudoalteromonas sp. Z9A5, assembly GCF_011378875.1. Taxonomy (NCBI): domain Bacteria; kingdom Pseudomonadati; phylum Pseudomonadota; class Gammaproteobacteria; order Alteromonadales; family Pseudoalteromonadaceae; genus Pseudoalteromonas; species Pseudoalteromonas sp. Z9A5. The sequence goes on along the minus strand of NZ_WTLC01000024.1, from coordinate 9,649 downwards.
ATTTGTGCGAGTGTTTGTTCAAGCTTTTGCTGCGCACTTGCTTGACCGTTCATTTGTTTAAGCTCTACAAGCTGGTTTAGGTTTTCGATTAAATACGCTTGGCGCTGGGTCGATAACTTAGATGCCTGCTCAACACTTTCACTCAGTCTTGCTTGTAATACTGCGCTTGTAATAACAACCAAAGTAAGTACTACAATCGGTATTAAAACAATTAAGCCACCTAACCAAAAAATAAGTGCTAAAAACAGCAATGTAAAAGGCAAATCGATTACCGATACAAGGGTTGCTGAGGTTATAAACTCTCGCACGCTATCAAAGTCTTGCACTTGTTTTGCATAAGCACCTGCAGAGGCTGGGCGCTGCTCAAGGCGCATACCTAGTACTTTAGCGTATAGCATACTACTAATACGTAAATCTATTTGCCTGCCAGCCGCATCGGTTAAATTTCCACGTGCTTGCTTTAATAACCAGTCAAACACAATAGCTATTGTTGCACCGGTTGCAAGTACCCATAGCGTATCAAGTGCAGCATTAGGCACAACGCGGTCGTATACGTTCATGGTAAACAACGGCACCACTAAAGCTAATAAATTAACGGTTAGCGAGGCGAGTAACAACGAGTTATAAAATGGTTTAACTTGATCCCATGCTGGCTTTAGCCAACTAGGAATACGTGTATGAAGTTTTTCTGAGCGCTCATCTGTTACATTATCGTGCGACAAATACCAAATAAGCTCTTTATCAATATCACTTAATTGTTTAGGTTTTGCTTCATCAAGTGAGCTAAACGTACTTTTACCCTCGTTTTCAAAAAACCAAAAGTAGCCTTCTTTATCAAGCACCAAAGCAGGGTAAGCATAATGCTTTGGCGTAGTTTGCTGCTGCGCACTCACATTAATATTACTTAATGCTTGCTCTAAATGATGAGCCGAAAACTCATTACTTGGCAAACCAAGTAACAAGTTATCGCTTTGATGGCGCAAATGCAGGGCATCAGCAATATGCTTACCGAGTGCCAGCATTTGTTCCCGGTTAAGGATTAGCTTCATACGTTTTGATCGCCGCTGGTCATACTTGCAATCGTCTCATCATGTGCTGTATTACCACTACCAGACATATCACCATAATCAGGCGCGCTGTCGCCGCTCGCACTTGCGGTACGCGCTGAGCTAGTTGTAGCCGACTCAGAAATAGTCACGTTGATTTCCTCAGGCAAAGCTTCTTTTGTTTCACCGTTAAGTGTTGAAAATGCAGTTAACGTTAAGTCAAAACTATCGCCAGCATCGGCATTTTTAATCACAAGTGACTCAATATCATTGATATCAACAGTCCAGACTTTTCCAACTTTCTCACCAGAGTTAAATTCATAATCATTAAATCCGGTAATTTCAACATAACCTGTTTCACCGGTTGCTGGGTTTTGTAAATCAACATCAAGGTTAAGTGCAATATTGTTAGTTGAATTACTTGTAACATCCTCAGCGGCTGTCCATAACGGCGCATCTGCTTGTGGTTCTAACTCAACAATAAAGTCTGACGTTTCAGGTGTGCCCGTTACAGTAACAGTTTCACCATTAATAACTGCGCTATCAACTGTTGCTACCTCAACGCTCATATTAAATGTGCCAAACGCAAGGCCACCGGCATTAAAGTCAAAGTTTTCTATACCACTGCCTTCTTCGCTTATTACGGTTGCAATATAGTTATTACCCTCTTGTTCAAAGTTAACTTTAGTACCATCTGCAAGCTCTATATAGCCATTTTCTAGCCCAGCTAATGCCGATGAGTCAGAAGTATCACCATTAATAATAACTTTAAGTTGCACTTGCTCAGTACCATCAGCCTCAGTGCTAAAGGCAGCAAGATCAATAGTTACGTTGCTATCTTCGTCACCTGAATAGTTACCTTCAGGTTTTTGACTAAAATCAAGCGTGTCGGCTACAGGGTTAACACTCACAATAAAGTTTTGTGATTGCTGTAATAACTCGCCCTGTGTACCATCTTGGCTAATCGCATTTAAGCTTAGTGTTATGTCTCCACTAAAATCCAGAGGAGGTAGTAATACAATGTTATCGGCATTTCCTTCAAGTAAGCTTCGTGGAATAGTCCAGCTCGTTGTGCCATTTTCTGAACCGTCATCACCATTATTAATTATTTGTAGCTCTTCACCTGTTACCGCATCAATTAGGGTGGCACCTTTTGGTACACCGCTAATTGTAAAATAGGTAGTTTCGGAGTCATCTAGCGAAGTAGCCGCTAATCCCGTAAGTTTAATTTCGCTGTCTTCATTGCCAGTAACGCTATTAGCAGTAAGCGTTACACCGTCTGTTACAGGTGTTACGTTTACTGTAATTGTTTGGTTAATAGTAGAGCTAGCTTTTACTTCACCTGTCGAAAGCGTGGCTCTATCTACTATTGTTGCGCTAATATCAATATCAAAGTCACCTTTAGCATTTTCAGGTGGGTTAATCCCAACACCGGCTAAATCAGCGTCAAATGTACTGCCATCACCTTTGTATAAATAACTGCCGTCAGTTTGTAACTCAAAATTACCCGAAGGGTCATATAATGTACCTCCATCTGGTAACTCAATTGTTATTGCCTGAGTAAAGTCAATTTCTTCAACACCGCCATCTTGCGAACTTGTACTTTCGTCTGTTGAGGTAAACGTAATACCAAGTGATGTATTTGTATTGTCTTCACTAATTGTCTGCGTTGCAGCGGTTAGGGTGCCACCATCAACAACAGGGTTTATATCCACACTTAATGATTGGTTTATATCTATTTCGCGGTCGCCACTTGGGTCTACGGCAACTATTTTTACTGGAATCTCTAATAAGCCAGAGTAGTCACTGTCGTTACTGTTAATAACCATTGTACTTAGCGAGCTTTCAGGAATTATGTACTCTATACCCGTGTCTGTTTCTACTGCTATTATACCATCGCCCTCAATAGTGAAGCCTTCTGGCAAGCTGCTCTGCTCAACATAAATAGTAATTACATCGTTATAGTTGTCATCAACATCTTGAGATAAATCTTCCCCTAAATTAAAGTCACTTGCCTCAAAAGTAACGCTACCGCCTTCATCAGCCGTAACATTTTCTATTTGTAACGTATTAACTGGCGATGCAGTAGTCGTTTCACCTTCGCCATCAATATTAAACCGTACTTTAAAGTTACCACTAACAAGAGCGCTGTCGTCACCGTCTTTAACACGTGCATTAACTGTCACATCAACGTCAGAACCAGTAGATGAATTAGCTTCAATAATTACGTTATTAAGTAAATCGTTTATGGCGTCTTTAGCGGCGTCACTTGTACCAGCGTCTATAGGAATAACCCAGCGGCCAGTCCCATCTGGCGAAGCTATATTTTTACCATCTTGCATGTAAATAACTTTTAATGAGGAGTTTTCTGGCAAGATAATTTCGATGTATGTTATATGCTCAGAGCCATCTATATCCTCTTCAAAGAATGATGCAACGCCAGTTAAATTAATTTGACGCTCATTACCACTTCCTTCATTAGTAATGGTTTCATTTGTGGTTTCGATACGAGTAACAGCGCCGTCAGCCTCAATGCTTGAGGCTACATCTACTTTGCCATTAACGGTTACCGCAATATTTGCATTTATATCACTTGATACAGCAGCAGAAGTATCTTGTACCGTGTAAGTTATATCAACGCTAAGCTCGCCTGAGTAATCTTCATCAGGTTTGAGCGTAACACTATCTGTATTTAAGTACTCAGTAACATCTAGCCCACTACCAACAGCTGTTTCAATGCCGTTTATATAAAGCGTTGTACCATCTGGAATACTATTAATAATCGCTTTTGTAATACTTTCAGAGCCATCAATATCTGAGAGTTCAGGATTTAATTTAAGTGAGATTTGGCTGTCTTCATTGCCAACAACATTTGTATTTAAGTTGGTGGAGTCAATAACCGGCGTAAATGTAACACTTGCCTTAATTTCAGTATCTTTAGTATTAAATTCACCGGTATCGGGCTCAGTAGTCACCACTGTAATATTAAAGTCAACGTTACCGCTAAAATCAGCACTTGGTTTTAATGCATAATTACCAGCCTCGCTGGCTAACAAGCTGTACTTAGGATTGCCATTAGCGCCAATACCTACAACAGGTAAATTAGCAGGCTCTCCCGTTGTTGCATTTACAAGCGTTACACCATCGGGTAATTCTGAAATTACTAAACTAACGGTTTCTGAGCCATCGGTGTCTTCACTTTCGAATAAAAAGTCGAGCGTGAGTAATTCATCTTCTACACCGGTGGTATTTGTTAAAGTAAGCCCTGTGTCGTCGTATGCCCAGTTATTATTGCTTGTTAATACAGGTGAATCTGCAACACCCACTACTTTAAAGGTAAATTCTTTTACGCCGGTTTCTGCACTACTATCAACATTACCATCTACAACTTCTTCACTAATTGCATTTACCTTAAGTGCAATTTCTTCTTGCGCTAAATGCTCAGGTAACTTAAGCGTATAATTTGCTAAGTCAGTGTCAAAAATAGTGTAAACACCATCAACTGGCGTTACTTCATTATCATCACCATCTAATAATATAACAACTTGCTCTTTACCATTAGCATCTATAAAAGTTGGTATTTCTATTTCGTATTTGAGGCGCTCAGAGCCATCTGTATCAACGAGCTGCCCGTTTATTAAATCACTCAGTTGAGGGTTTGAATCTTCGTTAATTGTATCAACGCGCACAGCTAGTTTTGGCGCGTCGGCTACTGGATCAATCGTTACTGTAACCGTTTGTTTATCAGCCGTTGCTGTGCTGTTATTGTCTTTTTCTGTACTTGTTGCTTGAATATCAAACGTATATTTGCCAGTTGAATGTAATTTATTACTAACCGTTAAGTTGTTAAGTTCGCTTTGTGTGAGTGTTGCACCTTCGGTTATTGTTCTGCCGCCTATTTTAAGTACTAAGTTTTCATCTAAATCTGAAATTACATAAGTTAGCTCTTCAGAGCCATCAGTATCAGTTAATGCTGCACTAATAGTGAGGTTTTCAGGTGAGTCTTCATCTAGGGTGTATTTATAAGTATTACCAGCATCCCACTCTGGGGCATCGGCTACTGATTCAACTGAAATGGTAGTCGAATCGCTTAACTCTCGCGGTGCTTCACCATCTTTAATAGTTATTGTGGTTTCAACTTTAAATTCAACCGTATTAGAAAAATCGGAGCTGTTTTCTGCCGGTTGAAAAGTTAAATTAGCAACTGTCACTGTTTCATCAGCTTTAGTAGTTAATGCTGTGCCTGTAAATACATAATAGCCATTCACAATTGTAACATCGGCACTGTCTGTAGCTAAGTTACCATTAAGGTAAAGCTCTCCGCCTTGTAAAGACGCCACCTCAATTCTTATTTCACTAACCTCCTCGTTTTGGTCAGTAATATCACCTCTGTCAATGGTAATGGTTACTTCACTACGTGCATTGTTAGCGTTACCGCTACCGTCAATGGCATCTTCGTTAATGTCCGTTGCAGTAACGGTTAACTCACCTTTGTAATCACTTATTGTTAAATCAATACTTCCTGTTGCGGTATCACCATCGTTGTCGATAACGGTATAGCTAATTGAGTCTGTAAAATTCTCGTCAGCGCTTTGAGCAAACTCGTCAGTTTTAATTACTACTTTACCGCTTTCGTATACTCTTAATGTGCCAGACGTATCACCGTTACCCTCACCTTTAAAGGCAACTTCTTTATAGTTACCGGTTGAATCAGAGCCTGAGTCAAACGCAGTGTACGTTGTACCACCATAAATAAATGAAGCTAATTTAGCACCATCTGCACCTGGATTATTGGTGTTACCAACAAAGTTACTGCTATCAATATCAAGCAGTTCGAGTGTTTTACCGCCGCCCTCAACAAGGTTAACAGCGACAGGTGTGGTATCTACTGTTGGTGTATCATCAGTTACTGTAATAGTTACTGCTGCGTTATTAGTATCGCCATCAGCATCAACCGCAGTTACAGCAAAGCTGATATCTTGCGTATTTGTTCCGTCAGCATCAGGGTGTTCTATTGCTGTAAATTGCTCGTAGGTATAAGAGCCGTCAGGATTAAATTTAACGCGTAAAACATCTTCGCCGTTCGCTGTAGCGATATACCAGCCATCAGCGTTTTTATCAATTATGGTAATTGCATTATTTCCATCCGCAGTACGGTAACCTTTGTCTTTAAAGGTGGTTATAAAGTCATCTGCAAGCTTAATCTCAATAACTTCATCAGAGCCTTGCGTGACTGTAATTTGCCCCGTTGTTGTTATTGAGTCATTATCTCTGAGGTTAGCCTCATCAACACTTGCAGCAGAATCAGCTATTGCAGGGTCTGTACCGTCGTTTAATGTCACTGTAACGTTACTTGTAACCTGTGAGCCATCGGTATCTTTTGTATATACTGGGATCTCGATTTGAGGTGTATCTGTATCTGGATCTGTATCTGTACTATAGATATGATCTATTGCACCGGTAATTTCAAATGAAATTGAGTAGGTTGCAGACGTTTGTGCTGCTACATTTACATCTGGTAGCGTAATTTTAAAGACCTCTGTTGAAGTGCCTTCTAACACACCTTGCGCCGTACCGTCACTGCCTATCAACCAAACTATGTTAGTGGTTACTTTATTACCATCTTTATCAAGCGTGGTTTGCGTTAACTGATTGCCGCCACTATCTAAAACTGCAGCTCCATTTGCTATACCAACTTGCATGTCCACTACATCATCAAGACCAGCGGTTACTGTAAATGAGGTATCAGTATCAGTACTTGCTTGGCCATCTCCATCTTCGTCATTGTCTGCCACGCTGTTAGGTATTTCAGAAACAGTTAAATCAATATCATTTTGAGTATGCTCAGCGCCACCATCATTAACGGTAATATTTAACGTTGCTGTATCGCTATCGCCATCAGTGTCTTGCACTTCTACTTGTAGTGGTACGCCTGTTCCGCCTTCTTCGCCTGTATCGTTATCAAATGGGCGATATAATGTAAAATCGTAAGTTAAGTTTTGGCTTGCTGTACCATCAATTACAGGTAACGTTGCAATAAAGATAGTCTCTGTGCCGTCACCTGTGTTGGCGGTTATTGTACGTCCGTCGTCACTTAAGGTGTATACAAGTGCTACGCCACCGGCAGTTAAATTTGGTTGCGAGTCGGTAGAGAAAGTAAGTGATTTTAACGAATCACTGCCCAGCGTTGTACTCACGGTACCTTGTTGAGATACTGTGGTGTTATTAGCAGGGTCTAAGCCACTTTCATCAATATTGACTCGTGTTGCTGTAGGTGTAGTATCTGCAACTTCTGGCGCGCCGCCATCTTCAATGGTTATGGTAACGTTACCCGCACCGCTGATTGCTGTACTATCACTATCCTCTCCGTTAAGAGAAAGCGCAAAATCAATATCTTCTCCATTAGGGTTATCAAGCGGTAAGCTAATTGTTGTTTGTACATTAGCGTTTAAATCTTTGCCATTTTGGGTTGCGCTTACGCTAAAGCTAATCACTTCGCTGCTATTAGCAGAGCCTGTAATTGTTTTACCGTCGCTACTTAAAGCAAAGGTAATAGCTTCACCAGCACTTGTTAAATTAAGTGCGTTTAAGTTTGTGATAGTGTCATCAAAGGTGATTGAACCGGCGACTAATGCATCAGAGCCTGCCACAACAGCAAAGGGTTTGTTATTTGTTGTGGTAACGCCATAATCGCTTTCAGTATAAGTAGCTGCTTGATTTATAAAACTTGCTGCGCTGCCATCTTGTACAGTAAATGTAGCTGTGCTTGTAGAGCGGCCTACACCGTCACGATCTGCTATTGTGTATTCAATAGTAAACTGTGGTTCTGGATCAGAATATTGGTTATCAATAGCATTAAAGCTCCATGTGCCATCGCTGTTAACCGTTAATGTGCCTTCATCGGTTTCTATCGTTGCAGGTGTACTTGTAGTTACATCATAGTTAGTGCTACCAAATTTTACGCTGGTAACTGTTGGCGCACCCTCTACAACACTATCGTTAGTAACTAAGTTACCTGTTGATACTCTACCCGCATCAGTGTCGGCTTCTGTTACTGTAAAGCTGTCGTCACTACTTTGTGGGGCTGAATCGGTAATAGTAACGGCTGTTGGTACAACTACTAATTCGGTTGTGCCATCGGCATCTGTTTGTAGTGCGTCTACAAAAATATCAGTTAGTAAACTTTCACTTTCGTGATCAATGTGATCAATAGGTGCATGTAGCGTGGTAGTAAGCTCACCACCTGCAAGCGCCACACTTAACACTAGGTTACCTTGTAAATCTTTAACCTGTAACGATAAGCCATCAGTTGCTAATGTAACAGTTACAGCTTCATCATTTACTGTTAAACCCTCAAGACCTGATTGATTTTCACTTAATGTAAGGTCAGCGTTATCTATTTCTATTGAACTAGTCGCTGAGCTTGTTCCGCCATTACCTGTATTGCTTTCATTAAGTGTTTGGCTATCAAGCGCATCAAGTATTGGTGTGCTGTCTTCTGCAGTATTACCTGCAGAATCTGTAACAGAGGCAACAATAGTCCACTGCTGTGAGCCATCGAGCGCAGACACATTAATACCATTAACGCTCCAAGCACCATCTGTAACAGTGGCAGTTACTACTTCACTGTTGGTGCCATCAGAAATAGTAAGCGTTACGGTAGAGTTATTTTCAGCATCGGTTGTACCGCTCAGCGTGGTTACTTCACCAGCTTTAAATGCTCTACTGTTAATGCCATTTTCACCAGTATCAATATCAATATTAATAGTGGCGTCTTTGGTGAAGGTGGTTGAGTTAGTGGCTAAATTGCCCTCAACGTCTAATGCGCTAACACTTGCTGTAATTTCACCATCGGCAAGCGTTGTTATGTTTGCTGTATTAACTTGCCATTTTCCATCTGCGTCAATAGCGACGTTTTCAACTGTGACTTTATCTCCGTTCACATCGGTAAATATTACGGTGGCTGTTTGGTTAGCATCAGCTTCATCAATCACACCGCTTACGACTACATTACTTTGCTCATCGCTATTAACTACGTCATCGCCCACTGCCATTTGTATGGTAGTAGTTGCTGTTTTATCGTGTGTGGCTGTGTCTGTATTCGTGGCTGTGTTACCGGCTACATCACTTACTGTGGCTGTGGCGGTTAAGGTGCCGTCGTCAAGCGCTGATACGTCTGCACCTGTGATTGTGTAAGCATTATTAGTAACGGTGGCTTCAAAGCTGAGCTCGTTACCGGCTGCATCTTTTACTACAACCGTTACTTTTTGGTTATCTTCAACACCGGTTGTGGTACCTGTAATTTCAACACTTTCGTTTTCACTATTGCCATTTATTACGTCATCGTCTGTATCGTTTATATCGACTGTTACAGTAGCTTTGGTGTCTTTAGTGAAGGTGGTTGCGTTTGTGGCTAAATTGCCCTCAACGTCTAATGCGCTAACGCTTGCTGTAATTTCACCATCGGCAAGCCTTGTTATGTCTACTGCATCAATAACCCATTCACCCGCTGCGTTAATTGATACGCCAGTAACTACAACTGTGTCGTTATTGCTATCTGTAAAGGTGACTGTCGCGGTTTGGTTTGTATCGGCTTCTTCTAT